>DYRS01000101.1 GCA_020718585.1 Chthoniobacter flavus | reverse complement strand
CCGCAAATGCCCCAAACGTGCCTTAACTTAGTGCCATTCATGGCTGACCCCTTTTGCTTTTTCTGCGGCTATGGACAGACATGCAAGGGAAAACTCGGGGAAAGGCAGGGCCAATTCACGAACGAGAGGAAAATTTAGAAAAAATCAGCACTGGCCACCGGCGGGCCAAAAAAGCAAAGCTTGCAAACCCCTGTTGCATCCCCGATTTCTTGGCCCACAAAATGAAAATTCCGCCCCTTGTCTGCTGTGCCGTTTTTGTCGCGTTTGTTTCCGGTTGTGGCGGCGGCGGCGGTGCGCCATCGGTGAAGATCGGGCTCAATGCCGAGCTGACCGGCGAGATGCCGGCGGTCGGAGCCTCATCAAAAAATGCGGCGGAACTTTTTGTCAGCCAAGTCAACGCGGCCGGCGGGCTCGACGTCGGCGGCAAGAAGCTGCCGATCAACCTCGAGATCGGCGACAACGGCGCAAAGTCCGACCAGTCGCGTACGGTCGCCCAGCGGCTGATCTCGCAGGGAAACGCGCTGATCATGGTCGGGCCGAATGCCAGCTCGTGCGCGATCCCTGCGGCGATCGTCGCCGAGACGTTCAAATGCCCGATGATCACCCCATGGTCCACAAACCCCAAGACGACGGTGGACGAATCCGGGAAGCCGAAAAACTACGTGTTCCGCGCGTGCTTCGTGGACACGTTCGAGGCCCAGGTCCTCGCGAAGTTCGTGATGAAGACCCTCGGGGCAAAAACTGCCGCCGTCCTCTACGACGTCGCGTCCGAGGCCCCGACCGCCCAGTCGGGCCTCTTCAAGGAAGTGTTTGAAAAGGACGGCGGGAAGGTCGTCGCCTTCGAGACCTACACGACCGGAGACCGCGATTTCTCCGCGCAGCTCACAAAGATCAAGGCCGCAAACCCGGATGTTATTTTCCTGCCGACCTACTACAACGACGCCGCCGGGGTCGCCCGGCAGGCCCGCCAGCAGGGGATCACCGTCCCGCTTGTCGGCAGCGACGCGTGGAGCTCGCCGGAAATCATCAAGCTCGGCGGCGAGAGCGTCGATGGCTCGTATTTCTGCAACCACTTCTCGACCGATATCGCCACCCCCGCAGCCAAGAAGTTCGTCGAAGACTACACCGCGAAATTTGGACGCGCGCCGGACGACGTCGCCGCGCTTACCTACGACGCGTTCGGGCTCGCCTGCGAGGCGATCAAAAATGCGGGCGTCATGGACCGCGAGGCGGTGAGGAACTCGCTCGCCGGAATCGCCAAGTTTGACGGGGTCACCGGCACGATGAAATTCCCCCACGGCAGCGGCGACCCGATCAAGAGCGCGGTCATCCTCCAGATCAAGGACGGCAAGTTCGCGTGGGTCGAAAACGCGCAGCCGTGACCGGCCGCCGCAAGGATTCCATGCGCCCGCCGGGCTTCGATAAATAATTTCCGATGGCTTCGTATCTCGCGCAGCAGACGATCAACGCCCTGCAGCTCGGCTCGATCTACGCGCTGATCGCGCTCGGCTACAGCATGGTTTACGGCGTGCTGGTGATGATCAATTTTGCGCACGGCGACCTGTTCATGCTCGGCGCGTTCGCGTGCCTGCTGCTGGCGACCCTGCTGCCGGTCCACCTCCCGCTGGTTGTGATCCTGCTCGTCGTGATGATTGTCATCGGCGCAGTCGGCGCGCTCATCGAGCGGATCGCCTACCGTCCGCTCCGCAATGCGCCGCGGGTCTCGGCGATCATCACCGCGCTCGGCTGCGGGCTGGTCATTGAAAATACGACACTGAGCATCAGCCCGTATCCGCACTTCATGCCGGAGCTGTTCCACAGCACGACGATCGCCTGGGCTGGGCTCACGATCACGACCCTCCAGATCCTCATCATCGGCGTGTCGCTTGCGCTGATGATCGGGCTCGACCTGCTCGTGACCCGCACCCCGTTCGGCATGGCGATGCGCGCGATTTCATTCGACTCCCGCACGGTCCCGCTGATGGGGATTCCGGTCAACACCCTGATCTCGCGGACGTTTTTTCTCGGTGCCGGCCTCGGCGGCGCGGCGGGCGTCCTCTACTCGCTCGCCTACCCGCAGGTGAGTGCCGGCATGGGCGTGCTCATCGGGTGGAAGGCGTTCATCGCGGCGGTCATCGGGGGGATCGGGAGCATCCGGGGCGCCGTGCTCGGCGGGTTCATCCTCGGTGCGGTCGAGGTGATGGCCGTGGCGTTCCTACCCTCGACCTACCGCGATCTGATCTCCTACTCGCTCCTGCTCGTGATCCTGATTTTCAAACCCTACGGCCTGCTCGGCCAGCCCCCGAACCAGAAGGTCTGAGCCCGTGAAGGAATTCCTCCATGCCGCCGCGCGGTGCCGGTGGGCGCTCCCCGCGCTCGTCGTGCTCGGGTTCGCGTTCTGCCTCGCCTGTGAGTTCTTCCCGATCTTCAACGACTACAGCAAGGTCGTCCTCATCACGATCGGGATCAACATCATCCTCTGCGCCAGCCTCAACCTCGTGAACGGCTACATGGGCGAGTTCTCGGTCGGCCACGCCGGGTTCATGAGCCTCGGTGCCTACGCGTCCGCCGTCATGGCCGTCAATTGGCTGCCCAGCACGCCGATGGAGCTTCCGCTGGCCGTGGTATTCGGCGGAACCGTCGCCGCCGTCATCGGACTGCCGCTCGCCCTGATCTCGTTCAACACCCGCGGCGACTACCTCGCGATCATCACGCTTGCATTCCTGATGATCGTCAAATCGGCGTTCGAAAATATCGCCTACGTCGGCGGGCCGCGCGGGATGACCCCCCCGGTGCTCACCAATATGCCGTGGACGTTTTTCTGGGTCGTCCTCACGCTCTGGGTGATCCGCAACCTTGTCTATTCGAGGTTCGGACGCGCGATCATTGCGATCCGGGAGGACGAGATCGCGGCGAATGCGATGGGCGTCCGCACGCGCGAGGCAAAGATCCTCGCGTTCGTCGTCTCCTCATTTTTCGGCGGTGTCGCCGGCGCGCTCTACGCCCAGCTCAACTTTTTCATCGACCCCCGGTCGTTCGACATCGTGAAGTCCACCGAGATCCTTGTGATGGTCTATCTCGGAGGGATCGCGTCGCTCTTCGGCTCGGTGCTCGGCGCGGTGATCTTCACCGTCCTCATGCAGGTGCTCCAGCCGATCGGGACCTGGCGCATGGTCATCCTCCCGCTCATCCTCGTCCTCCTCATGCTGTTCCGTCCGAGGGGGATCATGGGCCTGCGCGAGTTGACGTGGTTCCTGCCCCGGCGGGAGCTCAAAAAGGAGCCCGGACAATGAGCGCGCTGCTCGAGGTGGATCGCCTGACCAAGCGCTTCGGCGGGCTCTGCGCGATCTCGGGCTGCGGGTTCTCCGTGCGCGAGGGCGACGCGCACGGGATCATCGGACCGAACGGGGCGGGCAAGACGACGCTCTTCAACCTCGTCACCGGGATCTACCGGCCGACCGAGGGCACGATCCGGTTCCGAGGAAAGCATATCGCCGGCATGCGTCCGGGAAAAATCGCGCTCATGGGGATCGGGAGGACATTTCAAAACATCCGGCTCTGTACGAACCTGACCGTCCTCGACAACGTCCGGATCGCGTTCGACTCGCGCCTCTGCTACTCGCTGCCCGAGGCGGTTTTCCGGCTCCCCCGGCTCGAGCGCGAGGAGCGGCGCTCGATCGTCGGCAGCATGGGACTCCTCGAACCGTTCGGGCTCGCCGAGCACGCAAACGAACTTGCGGGCGATCTGCCCTACGGATCCCAGCGCCGCCTCGAGATCGCCCGCGCTCTCGCCCTCAAGCCGTCGCTCCTCCTCCTCGACGAGCCTGCTGCCGGGCTCAACACCGGCGAGACCGCCGCGCTCACCGAATTCCTCCGCTGGGTCCGAAACCACTTCCAGGTCACAATCGTCCTCATCGAGCACCACATGCACCTCGTGATGAACCTCTGCGACCGCATCACCGTCCTCGACTTCGGACAGACGATCGCAGAGGGCACGCCCGCCGAGGTCCGCGCAAACCCGCGCGTGATTGACGCCTACCTCGGAGGAACCGGCGAAGAATGAACGCGCTCGAAATTGACGCCCTCACCGTCTCCTACGGCGACATCCGCGCGGTGAAGGGGATTTCTTTCGACGTCCGCGACGGCGAGATCTTCACTCTCATCGGTGCCAACGGCGCGGGCAAAAGCTCGACCCTGCGCGCGATCTCCCAACTGCTCCGCCACGGCGGCGGCGTGCGCTTCCGCGGACGCGAGCTCCGCGGCCTCGCTCCCGAAAAAGTCGTCGCCCTCGGACTCGCCCACGTGCCCGAGGGACGCGGGATCTTCGGCAATCTCACGGTCATGGAAAACCTCCGGCTCGGCGCGTGGATCCGCACCGACCCCGTCGGCGTCGCGGACGACTTCGAGAAGGTCTTCGTCATCTTCCCGCGTCTGCGCGAGCGCCGCGACCAGGCGGCAGGAACCCTCTCCGGCGGCGAGCAGCAGATGCTCGCCCTCGGCCGCGCGCTCATGAGCCGGGCCTCCCTGCTCCTCCTCGACGAACCCTCTATGGGCCTCGCCCCCAAGCTCGTCGGCGAGATCTACGACGTCCTTCGGAAAATCAACGAATCCGGCGTCACGATCCTGCTCGTCGAGCAAAACGCAAACATCGCGCTCCGCCTCGCCCACCGTGCCGCCGTCCTCGAGACCGGCTCGATCACGCTTGCCGGCAACAGTGCCGACGTCCTCGCAAACCCGCGCGTGCGCGAGGCCTACCTCGGCGCCTGACGCCCCGACGGACCGGATTTTTTCGGGTCAGCCGGTCTGGATCAACGATCGGTTCTTCACCAAGTAGGCCGCCCCCGAATACACGGTCAGCACGATCGTCACCGAAATCAGCCCGTAGGTCCCGAACATCCATGTCGGCCCGGCCCAGTTCCCCGGCGCCAACTCGCCGACCGCCAGCATCAGCAGAAAATAGATGATCGTCATCATCTGCCATGCGGTCTTGTGTTTTCCCAGCTTGTCCGCCTGCAGGACAATCCCCTTCGAAGCCGCGAGCGACCGCAGCCCGGTGATCAGAAATTCCCGGCTCACGATCACGATCACCGCCCACGCCGGAAACATCCCGATCGCGCAGAGGCTGATAAATGCCGATGCCGTCAAAATCTTGTCCGCCAGCGGATCCATCAGCTTTCCAAAATCGGTGACGAGCGCCCGCCGCCGCGCGATCACCCCGTCGAGATAGTCGGTCGCCGTCGCCACCAGAAAAATCGCGAGAGCGACCGAGTAGCACCCACGAAACGAAAAAACAAAGCAAAGGACGAATCCGGCCGCGAGCCAGAGACGCGAGACGGTCAGCTTGTTCGGCAGGTTCATGGCGAAAATTCGCGGCACCACACGCCGCTTAACGAAGTATATCGCACACCCGGCCCGCCGACAAAACCATAATCGGCTCCGACACGATTTTCTCCCAGTGCGGCGCAGCCCGCCTACAGCCGGTGGCCCATTTTCTTTTTTTTCGTGGCGAGGTATTTTTCGTTGTGCGGGTTCGGCTCCGATCGGATCGGCACCTGCTCGACGATTTCGAGGTCGTAGCCCTCGAGCCCGACGACCTTCCGCGGGTTGTTTGTGAGGAGGCGGATCCGGCGGACCCCGAGATCGGCGAGGATCTGCGCGCCGAGCCCGTAGTCGCGGAGGTCCATCGGAAAGCCGAGCCGCTCGTTGGCTTCGACCGTGTCGAGGCCTTCCTCCTGGAGCTTGTAGGCGTGGATTTTCGCACCCAGCCCGATCCCCCGGCCCTCCTGCCTCATGTAAACGAGCACGCCGACACCGGATTCCCCGATCCGCTTCATCGCCTGGTGAAGCTGGGAGCCGCAATCGCAGCGGCGGGAGCCGAAGACATCCCCGGTCAGGCATTCGCTGTGTACGCGGACCAGCGTCGGCTTCGTCCCGGAAATCGTCCCCATGACCAGCGCAAGGTGGTGCGCGTCGTCCACCAGCGACCGGTAGAGGTGGAGGTCGAAATCCCCGTAGTCGGTCGGCATCTTCACCGTCTGCTCGCGCTCGACAAGGATCTCGCTTTTCCGGCGGTGGGCGATGAGGTCCTGGATCGAGCACATCTTCAGCCCGTGCTCGCGCTTGAATTTCACGAGGTCCGGCAGGCGGGCCATCGAGCCGTCGGCCTTGAGGATTTCGCAGATGACACCCGACGGGTCGAGCCCAGCAAGTCGCGCTAGGTCCACCGCCGCCTCAGTGTGCCCAGCCCGTTGGAGCACGCCGCCCGGCTTCGCCTGGAGCGGGAACACGTGCCCGGGCTGCACGAGGTCGGCCGCGCGCGACTCCTGTCCTGCCAGAATCCGGATCGTCGCGGAGCGGTCTTTCGCGCTGATCCCGGTCGTGATCCCGGCCGCGGCATCAACCGAGACCGTGAAGTCGGTTTTAAAAAGCTCGCGGTTGTGCGCGACCATCCGCTGCAGCCCGAGCTGCTGCGCTCGCCCTTCGGTGATCGGCGCGCAGATCAGCCCGCGCCCGTGGAGTGCCATGAAGTTGACCGCGCGCGGAGAAACCTTCGCTGCAGCCATCAGAAGATCGCCCTCGTTCTCGCGGTCGGCGTCGTCGGTCACGACCACCATCCGCCCGCGGCGGATGTCGGCAATCACGGAGGCAATCGGATCAAAGGGAGTCTTCATAGGCACAGGGCAGTGGATCGTATGCGGGAATCCCGCGCTCCGCAATTTCTTTCAAAATGTGCTTGCGCGTGTGTCTTCCTGCAATATGATCCCCCATCCTATGGCAAAAACAGCATGGATCGAGCGCGACAAGCGCAAAGCAAAAACCGTCGCGAAATACGCAGCCCTCCGCGCCGAGCTGAAGGCGAAAAAGGACTACGCTTCGCTCTGCCAGCTTCCCCGCGACGCCAGCCCGACCCGCCTCGTCAACCGCTGCCAGGTCACCGGTCGACGCCACGCATACATTCGTCGGTTCAAAGTCTCCCGTATCACATTCCGCGAACTCGCATCGGCCGGACTCATCCCGGGCGTCACAAAATCAAGCTGGTAGGAAATTTTTCCACATCATTCGGGCGGCCGACGTTCAAGCGTCCGCCGCCCTTTTTGCTTCGATGAGGTAGCTGTTAAACGGCGTCTTCCCCCCCATCGGACGGATCGAAACCTCGAGCCCTGCCACCACCTCCGCCCGCGACGGAAACCGGCACCGGCCGCCACGGATCCACCCCGACATCCGCACGACCGCCTCCTCGGCGAGCGTTGCAAAATACCGCCACGAGCGATCGCGAAACGTCGTTCGGATCAGCACCCGCCCGCCGGGTGGGATCCGCCCGGCGACCGCGCGCAGGACGCCGCGCTGATCGGCGAGTGCCCATGTAATGCAGGACGTCGAGTATGACGACGTCGCCGGAAAATTCCGGAAGCGAGTGCGCGTCGCCGGTCTCGAACGCAACCTCCGGTGCAGAAGCCACAAAAATGCGTCGGGAATCCCCCACAGCGCCGACATCATGTAGCCGGCCAGCGAGACCGCCATCGCGGTCGGCGCAGGGACCGACGCCAGTGCCCCCAAAAGCAGCGCAAGGCTCACTCCCGCCTAGATGACGACGACCAGCGGACGGGAAATCTTCAGCTTCGCCACGATTCGCACCCTGCCAAAAACCCGCAACTCCCTCCGCCAAATAGTATCATTCGCAGGCTCTAGCACAGACGCCAGCACCGTCAAGAAGCAATCAGAAAAACGCACTGCAAAGGAAAAAGGTGCCAGCCCCTGATCCGCGCGTGATTTTTAGCTTTTGAAAAAATTCCCTCTCAAGTTGCATTTTTTTCTTGATTTTATTCTAGATATAGAATCTACTTTGCAGAGCAACGCCTGCCTTCAGACTGGGAAGCCCTTTACGGGTATCGCCCGGTCC
>DYRS01000292.1 GCA_020718585.1 Chthoniobacter flavus | reverse complement strand
ATCCGCCCCCTGGCCTGGTCCTCGTCGCCGGTCCGGAGCCGGTTCGCCCCGACGCCGTTCTTGGCCGTGTCGAACATCTTCTCGGCGATGTCGCGGCAGCGGTATTCGGACAGGACATCCGTCGCCCTCATGCCGGCCTTCGATGTCAAGACCACGCCGACGCAGAAGGCGGCCGTCGTCTTCGAGATGAATTTGTTGTCGCGTGCGATCCGCCATTGCCTGCCGGCCTTGGCGGGGACGAGGTGTTTGGCGAGCGGGCCGCTGTCCTCGATGATGGCGCGCGCCGCGGCGTCTTCGGACTCGAACCGCCTGTCGGAAAACATCTCTTCGAGCTCCAGGACGGACGCCTCCAATTTCCCGGCCATGTCCTCGCGCCGCTCGGGGTCGAGGAAGACATGCGCCGGGAAAAACACCTCGCCGCCATCGTCGCGCTTGATGGCGTATTGGCCGTCGACATGCCGCAGCCGCCGTCCGCCGTGCAGGAACGAGCTCTCCGGCGAAGCGAGCTTGCCGAGGGACGAGTGGATCAGCCGCTGCGCCTCGGCCCCCGAGGGCGGGACGCCTATCGTGAACCCCAGCTTCGAGTCATGCAGCCCGAGGGCGTTGAGCCTGCTGAAATAGCCGCGGTCAAGCGACAGCGAGACATCGGACAACCCCAGGGCCGACAGCTCGCGCAGCGTCAGGGCCAGCGTCGCCACATCGGGGACGCTCCCGGGGACGATCCGGAACCAGACCGGGCGCCCAGTGTCGCGGTCAGCGGCCAAGGCCATGTTGATCTGCGGAAGCTTCTCCTTGTCGCGGTTGTAGCCCCATTCGACCATCTCAAGCCTGTCGGAGTACGACGAGAACGAGGTCGTGTCATGGATGAGCGCGCGGGGTGTCCCGCAGGCCTTGATCCAGGCGGAGAAGAAGCTGTCCAGCGACGCCGCGTCCCCGCCCACATCCGACAGCGTCCGGCTCAGCGTAGGCGACGACATTCCCCCATCGACACCCGTCTCCTCCGCCCATTCCCCGGCGAGGTACAAGGGCATCCCCTCGCTCGACTGGTAGACCGCCGCCGACAGCATCCGGCCGCCAAGGGCGTCCCCGTAAGCCACGCGGAGAGCCCCGGCCAACCCCGACTCCTCCGCCAGATGCTCCAACGCGTCCACCCGGCCGCGCTCCTCCACCTTCGCCGCCCTGACCGCCTCGATGATCTCCTCCCGCCGCGCCGGACGCTCGGGCCGGATCCGTCTCCGGCCCACACGACCCGACCTCCGGCCATTGTACGATATGTCCTTCTTGGCAAGCAACTCCAGCAGCCCGGCGTCGGGCTCCGCAAGTTTGGCGCAAAGCAGCAGCTCGCCGCTGGCGACATCCAACCCGCCGATGTATTTCCGGGTCTGCCGCGACGATTTCTTCTCCGGGCAATGGTGGTTCTCCGCCAGGAAGATGTTGACGCGTCCCTTCCCAGCCGGCTGCTTGACGATGTAGGCCATGGTGGTCTCCTTGCCCGCACGCATGGGCGCGCGAGATTTTTTACGGTTAAACTGTTTCTGTCTATAGTATAACCATAAAAACAAAAAAGTCAAGCCCGAAACCCACTGGTTATTAAAAAAAAGACGGATTTCTTGAAGATTTCAGG
>DYRS01000100.1 GCA_020718585.1 Chthoniobacter flavus | reverse complement strand
TCGGGCAGGCAACCCGGATCCTCCTGTTCTGTCTTGCACCGCATGGGGTTTTTCGTGCCCCCGGGCTTGCGTCCGGGGCGGTGGGCTCTTACCCCGCCTTTTCACCCTTGCCCTCCGACTTGCGTCGGCGGGCGGTTTGTTTTCTGTGACACTTTCCGTTGACGGGAGCTTTCGCCCCCGCCCCCCGCGCGTTCTACGCGGCATGCTGCCTTTCGGTGTCCGGACTTTCCTCTCCCCGCCAGCCTTGCAGCCGACGAAGAACGGCCGTCCGCCGTCCACTTTTAGACTTACCCGCCCAGCCCCCCGAACTCAAGCGCGGAAACAAACCGGAGAAAAAGGCCGATGCCTTGGGTGAAGACGCAGGACGTCGAACGGCGCTGCTTCGGATCACCCGCCTCCGGCGGCGGCGGGGATCAGGGTGCCGTGTCGCGGCGGGCGAGGACGGAGAATTCCTGGCGCAGCTTGGCGATGTGTCCGCCCGGGAGATGCCCGCGCCACTGGCTGCCGGGATAGACGATGGATCCTCGACCGATGAGCGAGCCCGGGCTGAGCACGCTGTTGCAGCCGATCTCGGCGAAGTCGCCGACGATGGCGCCAAATTTTTTGAGTCCTGTCGCGAGCGGACCTTCCGAGGTGGCGACGGCGACCGGCGAGTGGTCGAGCTTCACGTTCGAGAGGATGACCCCCGCGCCGAGGTGTGCCCGGTGGCCGAGGATCGAGTCGCCGACGTAGTTGAAATGCGGGATCTGCGCGTTGTCAAAAATCAGGCAGTTTTTGAACTCGCAGGAATTCCCGGCGACGACCCCGTTGCCGATGATGACATTTTCCCGGATGTAGCATCCGTTGCGGATTTCGCAGTCCTCCCCGATCCATGCCGGGCCCTTGATCATTGCGCCCTGCTCGACGACTGTCCCCCTGCCGATAAAAACCGCGTTGCTGATAAACGGCTTGCCGACCATCTTGCCAAAGATCGCGGGCTTGAGCCGGAATTGGAGGTAGGCCGAGATTTTTTCGAGTGCCGACCAGACGTGTTCGACGTGGTCAAAGATCACCCGGTGTTCGGTGCGGTCGAGGTCGAAGAAGGTGGATGGTGAAAACATGGCGGTTGGTGTGAGATGTGCGGGAGCCTCGTCAGGCGCGCATGGGTTTCTGTCCGTCCTTGGTATCTTTGACCGTCCACCCGAGGGCGGCGATCCGGTCGCGGATTACGTCGCAGGCTTTCCAGTCCTTCGCGGCGCGGGCGTTGGCGCGTTCGGCGAGGAGAGCCGCGACTTCGGAGGGGAGTGCTTCCGGTTCGGGCTCGATGGCGAGGACCGAAAGAACTCCCTGCCACCATGCCGACAGTGCTCTTGCCTGTCCGGCGTCGAGACGTCCGGCGTCGAGCCTGCGGTTGGTCTCGCGGACGAGTTCGAAGACGGCGGCGAGGGCGGCGGAGATGTTGAGATCGTCGTCGAGGGCTGAGCCGAAGGCCTCCATCTCTGGAAAATCCGCCACCGTGCCGCCGGCGGGCACGCGCGCGATTTCGGCGATTTCGGCGATCCGGGCCGACCATTCGTCGAGCCGGGCGAGGGCGGAGCGGGCGGCGGCGAGGCCGTCGATCGTGAAGTTGAGGGGCTCGCGGTATTTCACAGAGATCAGCGCGTAGCGGACCTCGCGACCGGTCCAGCCCTTTTCCATGAGGTCGCGGAGTGTGAAAAAATTGCCAGCACTCTTGGCCATTTTCGAGCCTTCGACCCGGAGGTGTTTGCAGTGCATCCAGAAATTTGCGAACCGGAGCCCGGTGACGCATTCGCTCTGGGCGATCTCCGCCTCATGGTGCGGGAAGATGTTGTCCTCGCCGCCGCAGTGGATGTCGAGCTGCGGCCCGAGCAGCCCGGTGGCCATCGCGCTGCACTCGATGTGCCAGCCCGGACGTCCCCTCCCCCACGGGCTCTCCCAGCCGACGTCGCCGTCCGCCTCGTCCCATGCCTTCCACAGCGCGAAGTCGCCGACATTTTCCTTTTCGTATTCGTCGCTGCTCACGCGCGCCCCCGGCCGCAGCTCGTCGAGGACGATGTGGGCGAGGCGGCCGTAGGCCGGAAACGAGCGGATCCGGAAATACACCGAACCGTCATCCGCGCGGTAGGCATGGCCTTTTTCGACAAGCGTCGAGATCATCGAGATCATCCGCGCGATCTGGTCGGCCGCCGTCGCCTCCGGGAAGTGGTCTGCGCGCTTGATCCGCAGCGTGTCGAGGTCCTCGAAGAATGCGGCCTTGAACGGCGCCGTGAACTCGGCCAGCGGGAGCCCCGCCGCCCGGCACCCGCGGATCGTTTTGTCGTCCACATCGGTGAGGTTCATGACCCGCGTGACCCGGAGCCCACGGAATTCGAGATGCCGCTGGAGGAGGTCCTCGAAAACGTACGCCCGGAAATTGCCGATGTGGGCGAAGTTATAGACCGTGGGACCGCATGTGTAGAGCCGGACCCGCCCGGGCTCGATCGGCACGAACTCCTCGACCTGCCGGGAAAATGAGTTAAAAAATCGAATCGCCATCCGCCGCGCAGTTAAGCGTCCGTCCCCGGGGTTGGCAATCCTCCGGATTCCCGGGGCGCGCGCTTCGGGGTGAAATAAAACATCGTGACGATCCCGACGCAGATCGCGAGCGAGCCGAGCCATTTGAACAGCCATCCCGGATCGTAGAGGACCTGGAGCGTCGTCTCGCCGGGATCCTGCGGGTTCCAGCCGACCTGCGAAAATTTGTAATTGATCCCGGAGACATTCGCCCACAGCGTTCCGGGAAAGCTTGCTGGGTGGTTCATCCGCGCGGTGCGGACGGATTTTTCGCCGGTCGTGTGGTCGACAAATTCGACGGTCGCAATGAAGTTCGACGGCGTGTCGGTCCCCTCGTAGCGGGGGACCCGGAAATCCATGAGCCGGATTGAGAACGGGAGCGACCGGAGCTCGATCCCGTAGCCGATGCGCACGTCGCGGACCCCGTCGGTGAGCGGGGTGATCGAGCCGAATTCGATCCACCGCCGCGGTCCGGATTTGTTGTCCGAAGATTCCAAGCGGGCGCGGAATCCCAGAACTCCGCGAGGAGCGTCCGGAGGTCCGGGAACCGTCCGGGTTGACGCCACCGCCTTCGGATAAAATGCCGTCACCTCGGCCCGCCAGTCCGCCCAGCCGAGAGGGAACGACTCTCCGGGTTTCGCCTCGCCGGCCCCGACCGTCGTCTCGCCGCGCCGGAGCTGGTAGCGCACGCCGTCGCCCGAAGGGGCGAGCACGAGCGAGGGCTTGCCCCGACTACCGGGAGTCGCGACGCGCACGAGCGCGGCCGGGTTGATCGGGAAAACCGATTTCGTCACGGGCTTTCCATCGCGCATTTCGAAGTCCGGCCAAAATTCCTCGACCGTCACGAGCGCGGTCCCCGAGGCGACCTGCTTTTTCATGATGCCCTCGCGCGGATGGCTTGCGCCGGTTCCGTCGGGGGCGATGATCGTGACCATCGCTCCATCTTCCGAGAGCAGAACCCGCACGCCGCTCGCTGAGGCATCCGAGTGGACGACCGGCGCAATTTTCGCAAAGACGAGCTGGGTTTCCCCGCCGGTGCCGCCGGCGACCGGCTCGGGAAGCGACGGGCGGAAGACGATTTTTGCGAGACCGAAGAATTCCTCCTCCTGCGGGATGCCGCCATCAAGGAGCATCACAATGTCCATGTTCTGCCCCATCAGCGCGCTGGTGAACCGCAGCGCGACCCCCGGTTCGCCGGGGTCGGCCGGGGCGAGCGAATTCTCCCGCACCAAGCTTTCGCTGAACGCGTCGGCCACAATCCGAAGCCCTGAGCCGGGGATCTGGAAAATTTTCGGCCGGACCTCCGAGAGCCGCGCAGTCGCGGCGTCGAACGGCATGACGTAAAGCGCGCCGTCCGCCGGGCTTTCGATCTGCACGATGCTGCGGTTCACCGTCACCCGCGTGACTGGCGGCGCATTTTTTTGCAGCGTGACGTTCCCTTCAAATCCAAAAATCATCCCGACCATCGCCCCGACGAGGAGGGTGATGATCCCGTAGTGGGTCACGATGAACCCCGCGTGTTTTTTTTGCCAAGGCCAGCGGGTGAGCGTCACGGCGAACAGGTTCACGCACAGCACGCACAGCCACACGATGAACCACGGCGCCTTGTAGATGTAGGCCCGCGCGACATCCGTGCTGAACGACGACTCCGCAAATGTGGCGGCCGCGCAGGCGATCGCGATCGTCGCGAGCAGGACAAGCGCAAGCCGCATCGAGCCGAGCCAATGGATGATCCGCCAGCCCGGCGAATGCGCGATCCGCGCGGCGATCAGCTTCCGGCGCTCGACCGCACTCATGGCCGACCCCTCCGCTCCGGCACGCCGCACTGCGAGCCCGCCGCCGCGCTCATGATCGCCGTCGAAAGCCAGAATGGCCCCCAGGCACGGGCGGACGCAGGGCTGGAGCAAAGGCGGGACATGAAGTGACCGAACCTAATGGGCGCGCGCAGATTTGCAACTCACAGGCAGGCTTCGAGTGGAGCACCGGGCACGGATCGTAATGGCTATTTGCCGACCGGTGGACGTTCATTCCCCGACGAGAGGTTGGCGAGGGCGGCCACTGTCTTTGCTGTGGCACCGCAGTGGACGTCGAGGCACTGTGCGGCACGGACGGCCATGCCGGCGCGGAGATCAGGATCGTCGAGGAGTCGCGCGGCGGCGGCGACAAGCGATGGCTCGTCGTGGACCTCGATCGCGGCCTCGTGGTTCAGGAACTGGCGAGCGAGGGTCGCGAAGTTCTGCATGTTTGGGCCGAAGAGGATCGGAATCCCGGCGGCGACCGGCTCGGCCGGGTTTTGTCCGCCCCGCGCACAAAGGCTTTTTCCAACGAACGCGACGGTCGCGCGGGCATACCAGTCGCGAAGCTCGCCGGTGGTGTCCACAAGCAGGACATCTGAACGCGCACCGGGGTCGGGACGGGTGCGTCGCGCGATGCTCAGGCCGCACTTTTCCAGCATCGCAGCGATCCCGGCGGAGCGCTCGAAATGCCTCGGGACGAGAATCAAAAAAAGCGTCGGGCGGGATTTTCTGAGCTCGCAGAACGCCGATGCGAGCAATGCCTCCTCGCCGTCGAACGTGCTGCCCCCGAGCAACACCGGCGCGTTGTCCGGCACGCCGAGCGCGCGGAGCACCGGACGGAAATCCTTCGCATCCCGGGGTGCCTCGCTGTCGAATTTGACGCTGCCCGTCACAACGAGCCGGTGCCGATCGAGCCCGATCGCCTCCCACCGCGCGACGTCGTCGGGTTCTTGCAGACAAAGGATGTCGAGCTGGTTGAACACCGGCGCGGCGATCCACCGCACCGCGCGGAAACGCCTCTCCGAGCGGGGCGAGAGCCGGGTGTTGACGAGCGCGACCTTCGCGCCCGCCGCCCGCGCCTCGCACACAATGTTCGGCCAAACCTCGGCCTCAACCAAAATCAGTGCCTCCGGGCGGATCGTCCGCACCGCGCGCCGGGCGGAAAAAATAAAATCGAGCGGGTTGTAGATCGGTTCGAGCCAAGGGGATTTCGCGCGGGCCGCGAGCTGGAATCCGGTGGATGTCGTCGTCGAGAGGACGAACTCACGGTCGGGTTCGGCCTCGCGCAGCGCACGCACAAGCTTGAGCGCGATGAGGACTTCGCCGACGCTGACCGCATGGATCCATGTGCGACCGGACCCGATCCGATCGCGGACACGCGGCGAGTAAATCCCGAACCGCTGCCAGAACTTGTGGCGGTATTTCCCGCGCTTGAACATGCGCACAAGAAAACCCGGAAGCAGGATAAGCAGGACGAGCGGGAACGCGAGGTTGTAGATCAGGCGGATGGCGAAGATCATTCCCTGAAAAAGTAGAGGATTTCGCTGCCGCCGTAGGTCTTCGATTTTCCGGCCGCAAGAGGTCCTTCGAGCGGCCGACCGCCGGACTGGCGCTCGAGGACAAAGACCCCGCCGGAGCTCAGTGCCGCAGCGAGCTTCTCCGACCCCGCGAGTGCGACCGCATGGTCCGGGTCGCCCGGATATTTCGCATACGGCGGGTCCGCGAAAATGATGTCGAAATTTTCTTCGCCCGCGTAAAGCTCGAGGAACCGGAAGACGTCCATCGTCTGGACGCTCCCCTCCGCGCCCGCGCGGCGGAGGTTCTCGCGCACGCAGCGGACGCACCGCGCGTCCGACTCGACGAACGTCGCGCTCGCCGCTCCGCGGCTCAGCGCTTCGACGCCCATCCCCCCGGACCCGGCGAAAAGGTCGAGCACGCGGGCACCAGGCACAAGGTCGCCGAGGCTCGAGAAGATTGCCCCCCGAACGATATCCATCGTCGGGCGGACTCCGTCGGGAGGCGCCTTCAACGGGCGCCCGCCGGCTTCGCCCGCGATCACCCGCATCAGGGAGCCTCCTTCGGCGGAGCCTGCTTTCCTCCGACGGGAATCCGGAGCAGGCTTTTCAGCAACCCGCCGACATCCTGCCCGATCCGAAATCCGGTGAGCTTCTCGAGAAGATCGGTCTTCGGACGGCCGATCACGCCGTTGACCGAGAACAGGACGCTCTGGAACCCCGCGCGCTCGGAATTCTCGAAATCGCCGCCAAGGACGCCGCGCAGGTCGTTGCGAAGCTTTTCATTGAGGTGCAGGCGCGCCTTGACCTTGATCTTCCCGTCAAATCCGACCGGGCCGACGGCATCCACAAAAAGATTTTCCGATTCGAGCGCGAGGCTTTCGATGCGCACCTGCCTGTCCCGGATCGCGAGCTTCGCCTCGGCGGTTTTCAGCTCGAGCATCTGAAGTTCGCGGATGCCGGTCAGATCGCCAACCTGTCGGATGAGGTCGAGCGGCTGAAAGCGCGCCTCCCGCAGCGAGATCTCGGCGGCTCCCTGAATGCTATCGGGAGCACCGGGAAACCCTCGCACCGATCCCTTGGCGACAACGCTCCCCCTAGCACCTTCCGCTCCGATCCCCGCCTCCTCAGCAAGGCGCTTGATGAGCGCACCTTCGACCACGGCCGACGCCGAAAACCCATTCACCGGATCGAGCTCGAACATCCCGGTGAGCTGTCCGCCGGACAGCTTGCCCTCGATGTCGCGGATGACCAGCCGCCCGGCATCCCATGCGAACGTACCGGTGATCCGGCGCGGGTGCAGTGCCGCCCCGACCGCCGCCTCCGCAATATCGAATTTCCCCACAACCCGGCCGTCGGGCAGCGTCTCGGCCGTGACGCGGACCCCGGAAGTCGCGACGATCAGCCCGCCTTTTGTGTCGTAGAGCCGGGTGCTCCCATTTCGCACTCGGATCCTGCGGATCTCGGCGGGCCGGGGCGCGTGACGGGGCGTGGCAGCCGGCTCGGGTGCCGCAATCTCGACGGCTCCAGAGGGGATTTCAACGGCAACCCGACCGGGCGTCGGCGTATCCGGAGCAGCCGCCAAAAGCACCTCCTCACGCTTCGGTGCCGGCCGGTTCCGGGTCACCAGCACCGGCGAAAGAACATCCACTTCCCCGACTGAAAGCCGTCCTCTCAAGAGCTGGAGAAATGCGAAACGGAAATTCACCGCAGCCGCCTCGAAAAGCGGCGGCATTCCCTCCTCCTGCGGCACCACGATCCCCGTGACAGTGAATCCCCTCCACGGAGTGTAGTAGGCCTTCCCGATCGCAACTGGCCGACCGATGGCGTCGGACGCCGCCGCGCACACCCGACCGCCGAGCCCGCCGGATTGTAGGTAAATGTTCAGCCCCAGCACGGCCAGCAAATAGCCGAGAAAAAGAACCCCCCCAGAAATCAATGCTATCCTCACCGGTTTTGACACGGTGGAAAACTATCCCAGGCAACCCGAATGGGAAGCCCGTTCTTTCCCTCGCCGGGCGTGCAGCAAGGCATTTTCTTTTGCATGGCTCAGGAAGAATGGGAGAGGAAGAAGCAAAAAGGCTAACAAATTGGGCTGCGACGATAGCGTCGTGGTGAGATGAAGAAAAAAATCGCAGTTGAAAACAATGGGGGCAAGCTCA
>DYRS01000099.1 GCA_020718585.1 Chthoniobacter flavus | reverse complement strand
AAGCCCTGCGGCGTCGGGCGAGCATAAGGATCGCGCCCGCTCCGTTCCGCGCCACATTACCCGGACAAACGGCTTTCATTCGATCTCGGCGCGTGCTATTTCCCAATTCAGAATTCGGTGACAACAGGCACAAAGTCAGACGTTCCCACGCAAGATCACGCAGGTTCGCGGAGGTCCTACACGCTCGATGCCCGGGCGACCGGGCCGAAGATTGATTTTGCGGCCGAGCTCAATCCCGAGCAGCACGAGGCGGTGACATCCCCGCCGGGCCATGCGCTTGTCATCGCGGGCGCGGGGAGCGGGAAAACCCGCACGCTCACCTATCGGGTCGCTTGGCTGCTCGCGCAGGGGGTGCCCGCGCGCTCGATCCTCCTGCTCACGTTCACGAACAAGGCGGCCCGCGAGATGCTCGAGCGCGTGCGTACGCTCGTCCCTTCGGCCGGCGACGGGGTCTGGGGCGGGACGTTCCACTCTATCGGCAACCGGATCCTGCGCGGGCATGCCGACCGGATCGGGTTCCGCGATAAATTCACGATCATGGACCGCGAGGACGAGGAGGATCTGATCTCGAGCGTGCTCGCCCGCGAGGGGCTCTCGTCGAGCGAACGCCGGTTCCCGAAGGCCGAGGTGCTCGCCGACATTTTCAGCTTCTCGATCAATACCGGGTCGCCGGTCCGAAAAATCCTCGGCGAAAAATACCGGTATTTCATCCCCCTCGAAATGGAGATCGAGCGGGTCCAGGGGCTCTACGAGATTGCGAAAAAAAAGGCGAATGCGATGGATTTCGACGACCTCCTTTGCAAGACGCTCGAGCTTTTTCTGACGAGCGAGGACGTCGCCGCGCATTACCAGAACCAGTTTCGGCACATCCTGGTGGACGAATACCAGGATACCAACTCGCTGCAGGCCGAGCTGGTGGACCGGCTGGCGGCGAAGCACGGGAGCCTGATGGTCGTGGGCGACGACGCGCAGAGCATCTACTCGTGGCGCGGAGCGAACTGCGAGAACATCCTGAAATTTCCCGAGCGCCATGCGGGCGCGAAGGTCTATAAAATCGAGACCAACTACCGGAGCGTCCCCGAGGTCCTGAGCCTCGCGAACGCGGCGATCCTGGGAAACGAAAACCAGTTTCCGAAGAACCTCGCGGCGATCCGCGATCCGCATCCGGTCCGCCCGGCGCTCGTCTGCCTCGCGACAAATTTCGAGCAGGCTGCATTTGTCGCGCAGCGGGTCGGCGAGCTTCACGACGAGGGCGTCGGACTCAACGAGATCGCCGTCCTCTACCGCGCGCACTACCACTCGATGGACATCCAGCTCGAGTTCACCCGCCGCGGGATCCCGTTCTCGCTCACCAGCGGGCTCAGGTTCTTCGAGCAGGCGCACATCAAGGACGTCTCCGCATTTTTGAAGTTTGCGATGAACCCGGCCGACGAGGTTGCGTTCAAGCGGATGGTCCGCCTGCTCCCCGGCATCGGCGACAAGACCTCCGAGCGGCTTTGGACCCAGACCGCCGCCGCGCTCGCGGGCGGTGCCGGGTTTGCCGGCCTCCTCGGGCTCAAGGTGCCCGCAAAATCCGCCAAGGCATGGGAGCAGTTCGCGCACACGCTCGCCGACCTCGTCCCCGAAGCCGGACCTCTCCCGCCCGGACGCATGATCGAGTGCGTGCTGTTCGCGTTTTACGACGATTACATGAAGGCGAAATTCGCGAGCTACGATGCGCGGCGCGACGACCTCACGACGCTCGCAGGGTTTGCCGCGCAGTTCGATGAGACCGAGGAATTCCTCTCCCAGCTCGCCCTGCTCGGCGGGCTCGAAACCGCCGACGCGTTCGCCGGCGAGACCGAGAAGGTCACGCTCTCATCGCTCCACCAGGCGAAGGGCCTCGAGTGGCGGGTCGTCTTTCTCATCTGGCTCGCCGACGGGATGTTCCCCAGCGCGCGCAGCCTCGAAAGCCCGGCCGCGATCGAGGAGGAGCGGCGGCTGTTCTACGTCGGCATCACCCGCTGCATGGACGAGATCTACCTCACCTACCCGGAGCTCCGCCTCAACGCCGGCTACGGCGACAACTTCCAGCGTCCGTCGCGCTTCCTCGCCGAACTTCCCGAGACCCTCATGGAACCATGGGACGTCAGCCTCCCGAAGCCCTCCGCGCCCGACGACGATGAGGTCCCATTTTAACCGTCACCGAGAATTGCCTTGCGCCGCTTTCCTCTGTTTGTAGATTCGTCCGCCTGTATTGCGCGTCCGCACGATGGATTGCCCATCGTCTTGCTCGAACACAGCACTTTGCCTCGTGGTGTAACGGTAGCACTGCAGATTCTGGATCTGTGTGTCATGGTTCGAATCCATGCGAGGCAGCTTCCCTCACTCTGCAGCCAGCTTATTCCGAGGTGGAGACGTGCGGACGCCCGGCTCGTGATGAATCCGGATTGCCGATCTTCGGCAAAACCAGCAGGCTGCTGGCTTCAATGGAAAAGCATCTTCTGATCGGCGCTACATTCTGCCTGCTCGTGAGCTTCGGCTACACGATGTTCGCGCTCGGTGCCGGGCACTTTCGCATGGGGATTGTGAACATGGTCGCGCTCTTGGGCGGTTTTTTTCTGCTGACGATGGACCTCTGGATCCGGGGGATGGCGCAGACCTCGTGTCCGATCAATTCGCTGTTCGACGTGCTGGTCTTCATGTGCTGGTCGATCCTCCTGATCTGCCTCCTTATCGGCCCGGTGCACCGGATCTCGCTTCTCGGCGCGTTCACCTCGCCATTGGTGTTTTTGGTCCTGCTCGCCGCGCAGTCCGGCCTCGCCGGCGCGCCAGCGGAATCCCGGTTCTTGCGCGACCCGCGCGTTGAGCTCCACGCGGCACTCAGCCTCATTGCCTACGGTGCCTTCGCCCTCGCGGCTGTGGCCGGGGTCATGTATTGGCTGCAGGACCGGCAGTTGAAAAGCAGGCAGGCGGGTGCCCTGCTCTACAACCTGCCGCCGATCACCGAGATTGCGTCAGCCAATGCCCGGCTCCTCGTGCTCGGGTTCTCGCTGCTCACTGCCGGGTTCGCAGCCGGGTTCTTCAGCGGGATGCAGGTCAACAGCATGAAATTCCTCGCTTCGGCCGCGATCTGGGCGGCCTACGGGGCGATCCTTGCCCTCCGCCGCGCCCGCAGGCTACCGCCGCGCAGGACCGCGATCGCCTCGGTCCTCGCGTTCTCATTCGCGCTCGCCGCGCTCCCGGCGATCCAATACCTTTCCTCGCCAAAATGAACATCGTGTGCGCGGGAATCAGCCACTGGAACGCGGCGGTGAACATCCGGGAAAAATTTGCGGTCGGCGCGCACGAGCTTGAGGAGACGCTTGCGTTGGTCCGGCGGATTGACGGCTTGGCCGGCGCGGTGATCGTTTCAACCTGCAACCGGGTCGAATACTACACGGCCAGCGTCTGTCCGCTCCGGGTGGTGAACGCCCTGCGCGGATTCCTGCACGAGCGTACCGGGATCGGCGACGCCCCTCTCTACACTCACGATTCGCCGGCGAGCGTCCGCCACCTCTTCCGGGTCGCCAGCGGGCTCGACTCGATGGTGCTCGGCGAGACCGAGGTCCTCGGCCAGCTCAAGCGCGCGTATGAGGCGGCCAGCGGGTTCGGTGCCACCACCCGCCACCTCAACAAGCTGTTCCAAGGCGCGTTCCGCGCCGCCAAGCAGGTCCGCAGCGAGACCAGCATCACCCGCGGGGCAACCTCGGTCGGTGCCGTCGCCGTGAACCTGGCTGGAAAGATTTTTGGCGACCTCGGCGGGCGGACGGCGATGATCCTCGGCGCCGGCGAGACGAGCGAGCTGACCGCGCGCAGCCTGGTCTCGCGCGGGGTGCGCACGGTGATCGTCGCGAACCGGACGTTCGACCGCGCCGCGAAGCTTGCGGAGGAAATCGGCGGCCTGGCCGTGCATTTCGACCGCTGGCAGAGTGCGTTCGACAACGTGGACATCCTAATCTGCTCGACCGCCGCGCCGCACCCGATCATCACCCGCGAAAAAATCGAACCCCTCCTCGCCGGCCGCAACGGACGCCCTCTTTTCATCATTGATCTCGCCGTGCCCCGGGATGCCGAGCCCTCGATCAATGAACTCGAAAATGTCTATCTCTACGACATGGACTCGCTCGAGCAAATCGTCCGCCGGTCGCTCGATGTCCGCCTGGCCGAGGTCGTGCGCTGCGAAAAACTGATTGACGCCCACGTCGGAGAGTTTGTCTCGTGGATGCGCCGCCACACTCTGCGCGAACCATGAGCCGACTCGTCCTCGGAACCCGCGGCAGCGACCTCGCGCTCGTCCAGGCTCGCGACGCTGCCGCACGCCTCCACGCCGCCCATCCGGGGCTCGACGTCTCCGAACAAATCATCCGCACGACCGGCGACCGACGGCTCGACGTCCGCCTCTCCGCCCCCGGCCCGCTCGACAAGGGCCTGTTCACAAAGGAGCTCGAGGAGGCGCTGCTGTCCGGCTCGGTGGATGTCGCCGTGCACAGCCTGAAGGATCTGCCGACCGATCAGCCGCCGGGGCTTGTCGTCGGAGCGATCCTCGAGCGCGCCGATCACTCGGATTCCCTCGCGTCCAAGCACGCGGGCGGGCTGCACGGCCTCCCCGCCGGCGCAGCGGTCGCCACATCGAGCCTCCGCCGGAAAAACCAACTCCTCGCAATCCGCCCGGACCTCCGGATCGTGGAGATCCGCGGGAACGTCCCGACCCGGCTGAAAAAGGTCGCTGAAAGTGCCGGCTCGGATGCGCTCGACGCGCTGGTCTTGGCGTCGGCCGCGCTCGCCCGGCTCGGACCCGGCATCGTGCCCGGCGGGCTCGATGTCTCGACGATCGCGGAAATGCTGCCCGCCCCCGGCCAGGGTGCCGTCGCGATCGAATGCCGGGCGGACGACGTCCGCACGCTCGCACTGCTTGCCGCGATCCACCACGAGCCGACCGCGCGCTGCGTCAACGCCGAGCGCGAACTGCTCCGCTCCCTCGGCGGCGGCTGCCACATGCCGCTCGGCGCGCTCGCCACGATCGAGGACGGCCGGGTCCGCCTTGTCGCCGGGCTTTTCGAGCCGGACGGCGTCCGCTGGATTTCGCGTTAGCCGACGATGCGCGAGCGACCGGACATGAAGGAGAAGCTGCGGGACATGCCGCACAAGCCGGGCGTCTATGTGATGCGCGACCGGCTGAACCACGTCATCTACGTCGGCAAGGCGTCGGACCTCCGCAAGCGGGTCGGCAGCTATTTCATGCCGTCGCGGAAGCAGTCGGCCGACGCGAAAACCCGCGCGCTCATCGCCAGCGTCTGGGATCTGGAATTCCATGTCGTGCGCAGCGACGCCGAGGCCGTCCTCTTCGAGGGGAAGCTCATCAAGGAATTTCGCCCGAAATACAACGTGAGCTTCAAGGACGACAAGCGGTTCCTCCTCGTGCGCGTGAACCTCAACGATGTCTTCCCAAGGTTCGCGCTGACCCGCCAGAGGAAGGACGACGGCGCGCGCTATTTCGGCCCGTTCGCCCACTCCGGTCCGCTCCGCTCCACGCTCAATACAATGCGGAAAAAATTTGGGATCCGCTCGTGCCGGGCGACCGTGCCGGACGAAAAGGATTTCAAGCACTGCCTCGAGCACGCGATCAAAAATTGCTGCGCCCCCTGCGTAGCGATGGTCACCCGCCACGACTACATCCGGCGGGTCAACGAAGCGTGCGAATTTTTGGACGGGCGCAGCCGCGAGTGGATCGCGCAGGTTGAGGCGGACATGCGGGCGGCCGCCGAAAAGCTCGATTTCGAAAAGGCGGCGCAGCTCCGCAACCTCCTCGACGATCTCAAGACCACGACGAAGCAGATGACCAGGTTCACCCGGAAGTCGCTCCCGACCACGGTCAACCCCGAGGCCGACACCGCCGCGCTCCGCGATGCGCTCGCGCTCCCGACGACCCCGCGCGTCATGGAATGCTTCGACATCTCGAACATCTCATCAACCCACATCGTCGCCTCGATGGTCCGGTTCCGCGACGGTGCCCCCGACCGCGCCGGATACCGGAAATACCGGATCCACGGGACCCCGCACCAAGACGACTTCGCGAGCATGGCGGAGGTCGTGCGGCGGCGGTATGGGCGGATCCTGCGCGAGGCTTCGCCGCCGGATGCCGGGCTCAGCCAGGAGCCGGTCGCCGAGGCGGTCGCGCGCGCCTCCGACGACCCGTGCGCCCCCGTGATCCCCGACCTCATCATCGTGGACGGCGGGAAAGGCCAGCTCTCAAGCGCCTGCAAGGAACTCCAACGCCTCGGCCTCCACGACGCCCAGATCATCGGCCTCGCCAAGGAATTCGAGGAAATCTACCGGCCCGGCCGCCCGCTCCCGCTCCGCCTGCCGGAGGATAGCGGCGCGCTCCGCCTGCTGCAGCGGATCCGCGACGAGGCCCACCGCACCGCCAACGCCTACCACAGCCTCCTCCTCAAACGCCGCGTCAGCGAAAGCCTCCTCGACGAAATCCCCGGCATCAGCGGCTCCCGTAAACAGGCGCTCCTGCAGCACTTCGGCTCGGTGGACAGATTGAAAAAAGCCTCCGAGGCGGACATCGCGTCGGTCCCCGGAATCGCTGCCGCCCTCGCGCGCGACATCGTCCGCGCCCTGCGTTCAACACCACACGCGCCAGCCCCGACAACCGGATGAGGCGAATTTGTTTTGCAATAAAAACTCGCCGAAAAATCCGCCGATCCTCGCCGTCCTGAAAAACACCCTCAAAATCGGCACCCTGTCAGCACTTCTCGGTCGCAATGCCGATCGTTCCCGTGCCGGAACCTTCGCCAATCTGGCTTCTGCCGTCAGCCGCTGCCATGCTTTACGTGATTCTACGGGGCGCACGGAAACGATTCACGACCCCCGGCCACCAGCGGTGACTCGTTTTGTCCTTCTCCTCTGGCCGCCGTCGACAGGGTCAACAAAAATTACTTGCTCTCCGGGACGGAACCCACCAGTCTCGGAATCGCGATGGGTTGACTTGGGAATTTGTTTTCCCTCCACCACCCGACACGGCCAGCAAACCGCGTTGGCAACGGACACCCTGTCCACGCAGGCAGCCGTAGCTCAATTGGATAGAGCATCTGACTACGGATCAGAAGGTTCCGCGTTCGAGTCGCGGCGGCTGCACTTTCCTCATAATCAATGGGTTATGAGCTTTGATCTGAAGGCACTTTCAGACTGAAAGTATCAAAATGTTTTAGATTTTTGATACTTTTTCTTCTTGTCCCCGACGCCGAAAAACGGAAAGGCGTTGTATGAAGGCGATAGAAAGAAATATTTCGATGCATGAAAACGGGTTTTTGTATTTTGTGGCTCGGCGAGGAAAGGAGCTGATTGTCCGGTCCTTTGGAACGAAAAATCTGGATGATGCCCGGAGGCGGTTGAGGCGGGAAGGAACAGCAGGGCTGATTGAGATTTTGACTGGGAGAAACGCGGGGTCTTCCGAGGAGGCCCCTGGCCCTGCGGGCGGGGCGGGAGCTGCGCTGGTGGTTCCTGCGGGGAAGCTGACGCTTTCTGAGGCGTTACAAGAGCATGACCGTGGGTTGGTGCTTTTGTCGGCCGGGGCTCGGGAGATGGCGGCCCGAGGGAAGAAGGCGATTTTGAAGTTTTCGAATCCTGGGGAGGATTTTTCTCCGGTGGGGATCTGGACTGCCTACCGGCTGACGGGACTTGAGCGCAAGGGGGTGGAGCTGGGGAGCGCGGCCAATCACCTGCGGTGGTATTTGTACAAGTTTGTGCCGTGGGCAGTCGGGAAGGGGTTCCTTTCTTTGAGCGCTGTGGAGGACTTGAAGAAGATTCCCCTGCTCCAGGTTAATCCCCGCCGGATTCGGGTTCCAGCGGCGGATGTCGTCGGGGATTTTCTGGCGATGGTGGAGAGCGAGGACGCCGAGGGAGGGGCTTTCCTGCGGTTTTTGGCGGTGACCGGGTTACGACGGAGCGGGGCGTTGGGTTTGAAGTGGAGCGATGTGGACCTGGGGGCCGGGAGCGTGGTTGTCCGGCAGAAGGGAGGCAAAGAGAAGGTTCTTCCTAT
>DYRS01000098.1 GCA_020718585.1 Chthoniobacter flavus | reverse complement strand
GCAAGAGCAAGGATGGCGGCGTGGGTGGTTCGGATTGTCGTATTCATTGGTTGAGAGTAATCATTCCGGTCGTTTAACCTGATCTGCATGGTAGCGGAGGTAGGGCGGGATGCAAGGGTTTTTTCGGAGATGCGCCCCTGGGGATCGTGAGGGTCTTTTTGTCGGAGGACGTTCTTGTGGTAGAACCCACGGTCGAGCACTGAGGTGTTTTTCGCGAAAACAAAAAAGTGGAGGCGAGGGGAGTCGAACCCCTGTCCTTCAGGCAATCTGCACAGCCTTCTACATGCTTAGGCGGTCTTTGATCTCGGTGCGAAGCTGCGAACCGTCACGCCACCCGCACCAGAGCGGCCACGAAATCGATTCACTCCCGACCGCGGCCACCCCGGCTGGAAATTAGCCTGCTGTCGTCGCATCCCGGCTTAGCAGGCGTCTGCCGGGACACGTCACGGCTACTTAGGCCGCGAGAGCGAGATCTTCGTAATCTGCATTTAGTTTTTTTGATCCGATTTTTTACGAGGCCAACGAATCATCCTCGGCATGCGGACCGGGCTTCACACCTCAAGTCGAAACCAGTACGCCCCCCCAACTCGAGTGACGTTGCCACAGGGCATTGGGGAAATCAACTCCAAAGAGACTCAATAAAACACGCTGGATGCAGGACAAAAATCTTCTGTCTTCTGTCATGCGGCGAGGGAGAGCAAATCGTGTTGTGGGGCGCGCGTCCAGGGGAGCGTGTCCAAGAAGACCCTTCATCGTGGGGTTTGGTCGCCGGGGCTGTGGCGGGCGATGATGAACTTCCGCCTCGGCGTGGCAAAATACCGGTAGGCGACATCAATCGTGATCCCCTGCTCGCGCTCGGCCCGGAGCCCGTCGGTGAGGTTTGAGGTTGATCTGGCTGATCGTGCGGACCCGGACGGTGAGTTCCTCGACCGGCTCGCCGGGTTTTCGGGGGCACGAGGGCATTGGCCGGCAGGCACTGGCCCTGGCGGCGCACGCATCGGTGCCGGTGGCTGAAATAGATCGTCGGGACAGCGAGGTTCTCTTGGCGGATATATTCCCAGACATCCATCGCTGCGTCGTCGAGGTGGAAGACCGGGCTGACCTTGAGGGTTCCGAAATTGGAGTCCTCGGAGACGATGTCGAGCCCGGCGCGGTTCGGGTTTTGGACCTTCCGCAAGGCGGTGATCCAGACGGTCGGCGCGAGCTCGCGCATCCCCCGCCGGAACGGTTCGAGCTTTCATGAGCGCACTGAATTTTTTCAGCCCCTCCTCGTCTGATGGGATCGGTCCGTCCACGGCATCGCGGTGGGCGGCCGAGAGGCGCGGCAGATACGCGCGGAGGTCGAGGGAGAGGAGCCTGCGAAGGTGCTCGGCATGGCGGTAGGTCGCCGGGCGGTTATAGCCGTGGTCAACCCAGAGGACCGGGCGTCTCCGGGCAGACGCGCGTGGCGAGGTGGAGGACGACCGCCTCGTAGGGTCGGAAGTTCGTCGAGATGATCGCGCGTCCGTCGGCATGGGCGACCGCCCAGCGGGCGATTTCAAGCGGCGACTTGTCGCGGAGCTCCGCATTCCATCGTTCGATCTGCGTCATGGAAAAAAGGTTCAGGCGGGGGTCCCGATGCTGTGGAAGGTGGCATCCGGTGGAAGGACCGCGCGGTCGCAAAATTCGCCGAAGCCCTCGCCGGGCAGGCGTTCGAGCGCGCAGCGCGGACTTCAGCGAGCAGCCGGGAATGTCTTTGATGCGGCCGCTGAGGATGTGCAGGCCGCAGAACCATGTTCCATCCGAGCACTCGTGCCAGCCGAGCGGATCCTCGATGGTGGTGAACTCGAACGGGCGCGGCGGAGCGAACGCGAAGCCTGTGCGCTTCTCGACCTCGGCCTTGAACCATGCGATCCCCCGGTCCTCGATCGTGTATTTGAGGCGGGCGTGCTTGCGGTTTGTGCGGTCGCCGAAATCGCGCTGCGTGAGGAGGACCGCCTCCGCGACCGCGTTGACCCGGTCGGGCGGAATGAACCCGACCAGATCGGCGAGCCGGGGGAAGGTCTCGGCGTTTCCGTGACTCATCCCGAGGCCGCCGCCGACCGTGACATTGTAGCCGGCGAGCTCGCCATTCTCCTCGATCGCTATGAACCCGAGGTCCTGAGAAAAAATATCAACGTCGTTCGATGGCGGGAGCGCGAACCCGACCTTAAATTTTCTTGGGAGGTAGGTCGGGCCATACATCGGCTCGGATTCCCCGCCGGCGACGAGTTCCTCGTCGAGGAAGATTTCGTGGTAGGCCCGGCTTTTTGGCAGCGCAAACCGGCTCCATGCGAGGGCGTCGGAATAGACGCGGGCGAGGAGCGGGTTGCGCTCGGGGTTCGGGGGCGCCATCACATTGCGGTTCACATCGCCGCAGGCCGCGATCGAATCGAGCAAAACCTGATGCATCCCCTTGACGAGCGCCTTGACATTCCCCTTGAGCACCCCGTGGAACTGGAATGTCTGCCGGGTGGTGAGTCGGAGCGAGGGTGCGGCCACCTCGTCGGCAAGCCGGTCGAGGACGAGCCATTGGCCGGCGGTCGCGCGGCCGCCCGGGAGCCGGACGCGCAGCATGAATGCGAACGCCTTTTCCCGGCCCTCTTTCTTCAGCGCGTTGCGCAGATCCCGGTCGTCCTGCATATACATCCCGTGGAATTTCCCGAGTTGGTTGCTTCCCTCCGAGATCCCGCCGGTCGTCGTGTCGGCGAGGTCGCGCGCGATGTCGCCGCGAAGAAAAAGCGAACCCGCCTTGAGCGGTTCGTTTGCGCTGAGCGGTTTGTCGTCGGATGAAATGGCCATAAAACATCTGTGTTGGGATGCCGGGGGGGCGATGTCCGCCCGGTTTCTATTCCTCGCCGAACCGTGTCTCGACGAGGTTTTTGATCTCGGCGACCGCCTTTTCGGCGTCGGTGCCCTCGGCGACGACCTGGAGGCGCGAGCCCTTGCCCGCCGCGAGCATCATCAGCCCCATGATGCTTTTTCCGTTCACGCGCTCGCCGTCCTTCTCAACCCAAACATCCGAGCGGTAGCGGCTGGAAATTTTGACAAACATCGCGGCCGGCCGCGCGTGGAGGCCGTTGCGATTGTCAATGACAACCTCAGAGACGCAGCGTTGCGAGTTCTCCGTAGACTTCTTTTTGGAAAGGATTCCCATCATCGGCTCCGGCGTTCGCTGATCATGTGCAGCAATCTTTGGTTGAATTCCACGGCACTATTTTCTCCCATATCTTTAAGTTTTTGGTCCAGTGCCGCAACCTCCACGAGCCGCGCTAGGTCGCGTCCGGTCCTCACCGGCAGCGTGACGTGCGGGACTTTGATCCCGAGGATCTCGTAGGTGTCGCGGTCGAGCCCGATCCTATCCACATCTTCGAGCTCGTGCCAATCTTTGAGTGTGACGACAAAATCGAGGGTTTTTTCCGAGCGGACAGCTCCAACTCCGAACATCGAGGCGATGTTGATGATCCCGATCCCGCGAACCTCCATGTGGTAGCGGGAGAGGTTGTCGGACATGCCGAGGAGTTCGCGTCCCTCGATCGAGCGGAGGCGGGTCACGTCGTCGCTCACGAGGCTGTAGCCGCGCTCGATGAGGCCGAGAACGCACTCGCTTTTTCCGATCCCGCTGGCACCGCGGATCATCGTGCCCACGCCCATGATATCGACCATGCTCCCGTGTTCGGAGGTTGATGGGGCGAAATCGAACTCGAGCGAGATTGTCGCGGCGTTGATGAACTTCATCGTGATCATGTTCGTGTGGAAGACCGGGGTCTCGCACTCGTCGGCCGCTTCGAGGAGGGCGTCTGGGATCGGAGCGTTCCTTGCCACGACGAGGCACGGCATGCTCCGCGCGAAGAACGCGCGGAGGCGCTCGCGAAGCTCGCCCGCCTTGAGGCTTCTGAAGTAGCTGAGCTCGGCCGATCCGATGACCTGGATCCGCTTTCCTGCGAAGAAGCTGAAGAACCCACAGAGCGCGAGGCCCGGGCGGTTGATCGTCGGCTCGCGGATCAGGCGGTTGAGTCCGCGCGACGAGCCTTCGAGCCGGAGCCCAAGCTTCTCAGCGTGGTTCGCATAGAAGTGGCCGACCGTGATGTGGGGAACCCGGTTGTCGCTGGTTCTCGCTGGGGATTTTTTGGGCATTGGAAGATTGTGTGGGTGCCGGTCACATCGTGAACGATTCGCCGAGGTAGAGTTTCCGGCTGATCGGGTCGTTGAGGAGAAAGTCCTTGTCGCCCTGGCTCTCGACGCGGCCCTCGAAGATCAGGTAGGCGCGGTCCACGATGTTGAGCGTCTCGCGGACGTTGTGGTCGGTGATGAGGATTGCGAGCCCCTGCTCGCGGAGGTCCTGGACAATCTGCTGCACGTCATGGACGGCGATCGGGTCCACCCCGCTGAACGGCTCGTCGAGCATGAGGAGAGAGGGACTGGTGACGAGCGAGCGGGCGATCGTAAGCCGTCGCTTTTCGCCGCCAGAGAGCGTGAGCGCCTGGTTTTTCGCAAGGTGTTCGATTCCGAACCGCGTGAGGAGTTCCTCGCAGCGCGCCTTGCGCTCGGATTTTGTAGCCTTTGTGGTCTCGAGGATGGCGAGAATATTTTCCTCGACAGTGAGCTTGCGGAAGATGGATTCCTCCTGCGGGAGGTAGCCCATCCCGTGGCGGGCGCGCTGATACATCGCCATGGCGGTCACGTCGGCATTTTCAAAGATGACGCGTCCGCCATTCGGGCGGATCAGGCCGACGATCATGTAGAACGTCGTCGTCTTTCCCGCGCCGTTCGGCCCGAGCAGGCCGACGATCTCGCCGCGTTTGACGTTGATGTCCACCCCGTTCACGACCGAGCGGCCGTTGTAAATTTTCACCAGCCCGTCGGTGCGGAGGAGGGGTGTCTCGTCGCCGACCGCCTTGCGCGGGGCATTTTCGGCACCGTCGCTCATTGTGCCCCCGCCTCCTTGGTGTCCACGATCATCGTCTTGCTCGGGCCGGTCGTGCGGGATTTACCGTTGCGGTTGAGGATCATGACGGTGGATTGCTCAGTGGCGACCTGGTTGTTCATCCCCTGTTGCACCGACGGCCAACCCTTGAGCGTGACCTCGCCGGTGGACGGGACGTAGAGCGCGGATTCGGCGTGCCCGATCGCCTTGTTGTTCTGGCCGTTTTTGTCCGTGTTGTCCTGGATGATCACGACATGGCCGATCGCCTCCGCGACCTCGATCCCCTTGCGCGTCTTGCCGAGAGTCACCTTCAGGCGGTCGCAGCTCAGCGTGAACTGGGGGTCGCGGACGACCACCCGCCCGACGAACTCGGCGACGCTGGCGGCGTTGTCGAACGTGGCTTCCTGGCTGGCTGAGATTTCGGTTTTGGCATCGGCCGGCCGGTCTTTGCCCATTCCGGCAAACGCGTTAAGCGGCGTGGCCGGCTGCTTTTCGCCCAAGTCCATCGAGGGCGTGGTCTGGGCAAGCGCGGCCGGGATCGCCAGCGCGAAAAGGAGTAATGTTGACTTGATCATTGTTCGATGTTTGCGGACTGGATGGTCATGGTGATGTTCCCCCGGAGGGTGGCATGCCGGGTCTTGGTATTAAATACGACGGAGTCGCCCGCGATTTCAAAATCCTCCCGCCGGATGTTTGTGCGAGAGTCGCCGGTGAGGATCCGGGTATCGGTGTCGAAAACCGATCGCGGAACTTCGATCACGAGGGTTTTCCCCTCGTCCTCGTAGGACTCGATCTTCATGTTCTCCATCTCGATGTGGCTGGCGTCGAGTTTTTTTGCAACCTCCGCCTCGATCGTCATGACGAGTTTTCCGTCGTCGTTCCGGTGGGGGATTTTGATCCCCTTGACCGGGATGCCGAGCGGGACCGGGACGTCGAATTCCTGGGCCGGAGAGGTCTCCGGCTTGGCGGGCGCTGGGTCGACCGCGAGCGCGGACGTCGCAAGGAGGGAAACCAGCGCGAGAAAAAGCTTAAGCGAGGGCATCGCGAAGTTTCCTGAGCCGGGCAAGAAGTTGCGGCAGATCCCGCAAAGGGATTTGATTCGGTCCATCGGAAAAAGCTTTTGCGGGGTTTTCATGAGTCTCGATAAATAGGCCGTCGCAGCCGGCGGCCACGGCCGCACGGGCCAGCACCGGAGCCAGCACTCCGTCGCCGCCGGTCGTCTCCCCTCCCCCACCCGGACGCTGCACCGAGTGGGTGGCATCGAAAACAACCTGACAGTTCAGCTTCTGCATCCAATAAATTGATCGCATATCGGCGACAAGATTATTGTATCCAAATGTGCTCCCCCGCTCGGTGAAGAAGAAGTCCCGGCAGTTGGCGGCCTTGAGCTTGGCGGCAACGTTTGCCATGTCCCATGGCGCGAGAAACTGGCCTTTTTTGACATTCACAACCCGTCCGGTCGAGCCGGCGGCGACAATCAGGTCGGTCTGCCGGCAAAGGAATGCCGGGATCTGGAGCACGTCCACAAATTCCGCCGCAACCTCCGCCTCGCCGGGGGAATGCACATCGGTCGTCACCGGAACCCCCAGCTCCCCGCCGATCTCCCCGAGCAGTTGGCTTCCGTCCCGCACCGACGTGCCCCGGAACGATTTGAGCGAGGTCCGGTTCGCCTTGTCGTAGGAGGCCTTGAAAACAAACCCGACCCCCTCTCCGTCGCAGATCACCTTCAGCTTGCGGGCCATCCGCCGGGTGAACGCCGACGACTCGATCACGCACGGCCCGAGAATGAAAAGCAGCTCGCGCCCACCAAGCCGCTGGTTTCCGATTTTTACGACAGGTCTTCGTGACATCCCCGCAACACTACGCGCCGCGTCCGATTGCGCAAGAAAACAGAGCCCAAGGCGCGTAATTCTAACCTGAACTTCAAGGGATAAAATAGACGGAGAGGCTCATCAATACAGGATTTGCGGAGATTTTAAACTTCCCGCTACTGGCTGCTGATTGGGAAGGGAGTTGATGAGATCGAGGATTTTCTGGCCCACATTTGCGGAGCACCCTGCGGACAGAAGGATCTCGAAAAGTTCGCCGCCGGTCTCAGCGACGGTCAGCGCCGCGCGCTCGGCGTCCGACGTCGCAATGGCAAATGCCCGGCGCCCACATGCCCGAATCCCTTCTTCGCGAGTATCCCAAGGCCTCCCGCGAATGGCCTTGGCAATTCCTATTTCCCTCCGCAACCCTCTGCCCCCATCCGAGGACCGGCAGAATCGCGCGATACCACGTCCACGAAGCCTCGATGCAACGCCAGTTCAAAGACGCCGTGCGCAAGGCCCGGCTCTCCAAACCCGCCACCTGCCACACCCTTCGACACAGCTTCGCCACACACCTCCTCGAAAGCGGTATCGACATCCGAACCGTCCAAGACCTGCTCGGTCATACCGACGTCTCCACCACCATGATTTACCTCCACGTCATGAAACGCCCCGGAACAGGTGGCCCCAGCCCGCTTGTGATCGGCGCAACCTTTTCTCCCGTCAAAGCATGTTTTTCTTGCTCAGGTGTGCATGGCGCGTAAAATCGCGCCATGAAACGCCATGGACGAAGTCCGCACTTCGGCGCGGCATTTGTAGGACATATGCCGCACGCGGCTCAATAATACTGTTCGCTATCAGAAAGAAAATTGCATGCTTTCCAATAGAATACGACTGACCTACTTGCGGGAGCAGGTCAGATGCAAAGTGTCGGGTAACAACATAAAAGGAGGCTATCAATGCCATGTGACAAAATGAAAGTGATCGAGGATGTAGAAGCGATCGAAGCAGCAAACGAACCCAAACAGGAGAAGAAGACAATGAGTACAACTTTAGTCATGCGAAGAATGCCAGAATTCGAGATGGAGGCATATGACGCCGCCACAGGCCATTATACAAAGGTGTCCAGCGAGCAGCTCAAAGGCAAGTGGGCTGTGGTATGCTTCTACCCGGCAGATTTCACCTTCGTGTGTCCCACGGAAATAGCCGCGATGAACGCGAACCTCGACAAACTGAACGAGCTTGGCGTGGTCGTAGTGCCCGTTTCAGGCGACACCAAGTTCAGCCACAAGCGCTTTGTGGAGACGGAACCTCTGCTGAAGG
>DYRS01000291.1 GCA_020718585.1 Chthoniobacter flavus | reverse complement strand
GTCTACCCCGAGCGGTTTCAGGAGCGGTACGGGTTCTGGCGCCCCGTCGTGGGCGACGCGGTCGCGGACTTCCTCAAATGCGGGGATCTTCGGGAGGGCTTCGCCCGCGTCCGTTGCCCAGGGTGCGGTCATTCGATGTTCGTGGGGCTCTCTTGCAAGCGGCGCTGCGTCTGCGCCTCATGCACTCAGAAGCGGTCGCTATTGACCGCCATCCACGTCTCCGAGGATGTCGCCGCCCCAGTCCCGCACCGCCAGTTCGTCTTCACGATTCCCAAGCGATTCCGCCTGTACTTCCGCTTTAACCGGGATTTGTTGCGCGAACTGCCCCCGCTGGCCTGGCGGGTCATCCTCTCAGTCCACCGGGCCGTCCTTGGCCGTGACGATGTCGCCCCTGGCGCGGCGATGGCCATCCAGACACACGGGGAATTGGCCAATTGGCATCCGCATCTGCACGCCATCGCCACCGATGGGGCGTTCGCTCCGGACGGGACGTTCATCCCGATGCCCGAGATGTCGGCGGAGCCTTACCTCAAGCTCTGGGAGAAAGCCGTCTTCGACCTGCTCCTCAAGGAGGGCAGGATCAACCAGCAGGTCGTCGACCAGATGCGGACGTGGCGCCACTCCGGCTTCAGTGTGGACAAGAGTGTCAGGATCGAGGCGGGCGACGCGGCCGCCATCGAGCGGCTGACCCAGTACATCGTCCGCTGCCCGTTCAGCTTGGACCGTATTCTCAAGGTGACCGATGAGGGAAAGGTGATCTACAAGGCGGAGAAGCCGGACTGCCGCCCGTTCCCGAAGCTCGGCGACGCCCGCCTGGCGTACGGGGCGAGCCGGAACTTCGAGATTTTCGACGTCTTGGATTTTATCGCCGAACTCACGCAGCACATCCCGGACAAGGGTGCTCAACTCATACGCTACTACGGCTGGTACTCGAACCGAAGCCGCGGCGACAGGGCCAAAGAGGCCGCGCCATCCGCCGCGCCGCCGGCGCCGGAGGTCGTCATCAATGAGGAAGACACCCCGCACCGGCTCAAGGCGAAGGCGAAATGGGCGGCGTTGATTAAGAAGGTTTTCGAAGTGAATCCACTTCTATGCCCGAAGTGCGGCGGGCAGATGAAGATCATCGCGTTTATTGAGAAGAAGGATCAGTCGGACGTGATCAAGAGGATCCTAAGGCACTGCGGCCTTTGGAAGGATCCACCCGCTCGGGCTCCGCCATCCGTGGCCACCGTCGCCGGATGGGGACAGCGGGAGCTCGAGTTTTTCGATCCGCCCGACTTCGACATCCTACAGGTCGCCCCGCCAGACGAGGTTTACATTCAAGCCGATCCGGGAGACGAGTTCCCGCAAGCCCTCTGAGAGTACCTCAATGATGGGAAGAGGGCGGTCTGTGGGAATTCGGCCAAATCTGAGGCTTCGTGAGGGCATTTAAGGCATTCCAATCCCGCCGCCGCCTTCCCCCCTCCTCGGGGAGCCGGATCCGACTCCCCGAGGAGGGGGGAAACCGGAAAAAGCAGGGAAAACCCACTCCTTACCTTTACCTTCCAGAGCCTTTCTGCTACCTTACGTCATGTGCTCAGAAAGCAATTAACTATCAGTTAACTAGTGCCTGACCGGAAACCCCTGTTTTCGGGATTTCACGGCAATCGACAGCTTTT
>DYRS01000097.1 GCA_020718585.1 Chthoniobacter flavus | reverse complement strand
CAAGGCGCGACGAAGGAGCATAGCCAAAGCCTCTGTGACTGAGGAGCAACGCAGGGTGGCGGAAAAGGAACCAGCAGATTGTATCATGTTATTTCTGCGCGGCGACTAATTTCGGGGCGAGGATCCGCTCGGCGTATTTGGCGAGAATGTCGCACTCGAGGTTGACCGGGTCGCCGGCCTTGAGAGTTCCGAGGTTGGTGACCTTCCGAGTGTGCGGGATGATCCAGATCGCGAACGAGTCGGCACCGACCTCTGCGACCGTGAGGCTCACTCCGTTGATCGCGACCGAGCCCTTGTGGGCGATGTAGCGCGCGAAGTCGGCGGGCATGTCAAAATCGAGGCGCAGGTCGCCGCCCTTCGGCGTCACCTCGCGCACGGCGGTCGTGGTATCCACATGCCCCTGCACGAAGTGCCCGCCGAGGCATCCGTCGGCAGCGAGCGCGCGCTCGAGGTTCACGCCGTCGCCCGGCCGGAGTGCCTTCAGGTTCGTGCAGTTGAGCGTCTCCTCCAGCAAGTCGAACGCGATCTGGCCCTTCTTGTGGGAGGTGACGGTGAGGCAGCACCCGTTGATCGCGACGCTGTCGCCCGTGCGGATCCGCTTCTCGATATGCGGCGCAAGCACCGTGAGCTGGGTGGATTCAGTGCTTCTGTGAAGCCATTGGCATTCGCCCATCTCCTCGATCAATCCCGTGAACATATCCCACGATCATTCCCAAAATTTCGCAGCCTCGGCAATCGGATTCCCGACAAAACACAGGAAAAATCCATCGTTGCCAATCTGGCCACGGACGGTGCCGTCCTCGACGTCTCGATCATCTTCACGCCCTGATTGATAACGCCGGAGAAATGTATGCGATCGCAACTACCGAACGCGTGCTCGGTCCGAATTGACAGGCATGCATCATGATGATAGATGGGCTCTCATCATGAAAACAGCAACCGTGGCAGATTTGCGCAACAGCTTTGCTGACGTCTCAAAGTGGATCCACAATGGTGAGGCCGTCACGATCACGAAGCGGGGATTGCAATTTGCGACGCTTGTTCCGCTGCGGGCTCGCAAGTCCCCGCCGCCGATTGACCGAACGGCCCGGCTCCGCAAGATGTTTCCGAATGGTCCGGTGAAGGGTGCCGCTCAAGATGTGCTCGATTACGACCGGGGGGCGACGTGAACACGTATATTGACACATCTATTTTCGTGAAGTCGTTCGTGATGGAATCCGATTCCCCGACGGCGCTTGAAATCCTCGAGGCAGCGGGGGAGCCCCATGTGTTTTCCCACCTGCACGAGATCGAAATCCCCAACGCGATCCGCCTGAAACGATTCCGGGAAGAAATCACGCGGGCGCAGGAATCGGCGGCCATTCGGGCGTTTCAGGCGGATGTTGACGCGGGCCGAATGGAGCGCCCCGCCTACGACATCCGGGCGGTTTTCATTCGTGCGGAAAAGCTTTCGGCTCGGTATTCCGACGACATCGGAACCCGCAGCCTCGATCTCTTGCACATTGCGGCAGCCCTAGAGGTCGGATGCTCGGCCTTTGCTTCCTTCGATGCACGGTTGCGGAAATGTGCGGCTCTTGCCGGGCTCAAAGTCATTCCGACAATATCCGCCAAAAAGGGAAAGCTCCCATGAATCCAAAAGATAACCCTCCGAAGGAATCTCCGGTGACCCTGCCGCTCTGTAGTCTGGTCCAATTTTCTCACAAGCAACCTCCGATGCTGAGACCCGCAAGGATCTCGATGCCGCTTCTGCTGGCGTGCTTCGCGCTCACCGTCTTCGCCGCGTCCGCATTCGGCGCCGATCCCGTGGAGGCATTCCCGACCCCGCTTGAAGCGTATGCCGACGGCTCGCAGCCCGGGCTTTGGCAAAAACTGGTCGGTCGTGTCGCGAAAGATCCGTTCAACCTCGTCGCGACCCTGATCTTTTTTGCAGCGATCATCCATACGTTCCTCGCCGCCAGATTCCGCATGATCTCCAACCGGTTCGAGCATGAATACGAAGCGCTCGGGCGCGAGGCGGACCGCGGGAATTTTGACGCCGCACGCGCGAGGGACCGGAAAAAATTCCTCTCGGTGGTCTTTCATTTTTTCGGTGAGGTCGAGGCGATTTTTGGGATTTGGCTGATCCCTCTGGCGGCGGCGATCGTGCTGATGCGAGGTGCCGACGTCGCGCGCTCGTATATCAACAGCGTCCATTTCACCGAGCCGATCTTTGTCGTCGTGATCATGGCGATCGCCGGCTCGCGTCCGATCCTCCATTTTGCCGAGGTCAGCCTCGAAAAAATTGCGCGCCTTGGGCGCGCGACCCCTGCCGCGTGGTGGCTGGCGATTCTCACTGTCGGTCCGCTGCTCGGTTCGTTTGTGACCGAGCCGGCGGCGATGACGATCTGCGCGCTCCTCCTGGCCGCAAAATTTTTCAGGCACCAGCCGGGGATGCAGCTCCGGTACGCGACTCTTGGGCTGCTTTTTGTGAACATTTCTGTTGGCGGGACGCTGACGCATTTTGCCGCGCCGCCGGTCGTGATGGTCGCGAGAAAATGGGGCTGGGACATCGGGTTCATGCTCACGCATTTTGGCTGGAAGGCGGTGCTCGGGATCGCGGTTTCGAACGCCGTGGTATTCGCGGTCTTCCGAAACGAGCTACTCGGGCTCATGGCGACCCCGGAGCCTGCGCCGGGCGCGCGACCTAGCATCCCACGCTGGATCATCGCGATCCACATCGTCTTTATCGCGCTCGTCGTCTATGCCTCCCACTTCGCGGCCGTGATCGTGCTAGTCTTCATGCTGTTTCTGGCGTTCGTGATGGCCACCGAGCACAACCAGGACGCCATCAATCTGAAGCCTCCCGTGCTCGTCGGTTTTTTCCTCGCGGGTCTGGTCATTCATGGCGGCTGCCAGCAATGGTGGATCGAGCCCGTGCTCAGCGGCCTGGGCAGCGTGCCGCTGCTCCTCGGCTCGACCGTCCTCACCGCCTTCAACGACAACGCGGCGATCACCTACCTCGCGTCGCTCGTTCCGGGATTTTCTCCCGAAGCCAAATTCGCGGTCGTTGCCGGCGCGGTCGCCGGCGGCGGACTCACCGTCATCGCCAACGCCCCAAACCCCGCCGGACAATCGATTCTCCAGGGGCACTTCGGCACCGGCGGCATCAGCGCAATGAAGCTCCTCCTCGCCGCCCTCTTCCCGACCGCCGTCATGGTCGCCGTATTTGTGTTTTTGTAGCAGTTCCAAGTTTTTTTGCGCGGCCCCGCCCCCCGCACCAATTTCCGCCGCCCGCCGGATCGCACCAAAATTTTTCAAATGGAGAAATTTGGATTGAATGGCGGCCGGTTCCGTGGCTTAGGTAGCGGAGATATGAAACCTTCCTCGATGATCGTGACCGGCGGCGCGCTGGCTTTGGTTTTGGCGGCGTGCCAGCAAAGCAACGAACCAAACACGTCCTCCGGGCGCAACCGGTTCGGCTACCGCGGCGCGGCCGGAAACTCCACGGTGACCCAAATGGAAAAGCCGAGTTCGACTCCCGATCCCTATGCCACACCGACGCCTGCCGCGACGGATACCATCGCAGCGACGCCCACGCCCGAGCCCACGGCGACGCCAGCCGCTCGCGAGATGGCGTATGGCACGCCGGTCCCCGGCAAGGCGGGATTCGTAACGAGCCCGCACTCCCCGTATGCCGGCTACGTTGACGTTCGGGGGTTCCCTCCCGGCACCGAGGTGAAATGCCCGTATTCGGGCAAGATCTTTCTTGTTCCCTGAGCCGTAGAGCCGCGATTCTTGGCCCCGGCCTGATCGGAGGTTCCTTGGCGATGGCACTACGGAGGGGAGGCCGCTCGTGGGCTGTTTCGCTTTGGACGCGGCGGCAGGAATCGGTCGCCGCAGTGGGTGCGGCGGTTCCCGGATGCCGGGTCACATGCGACATGGCCTCCGCAGTGGAAGGAGCGGGCATCGTCGTCCTCTGCACCCCTCCGCGTGCGATCGAGGAATCCGCCGGGCTCCTCGCAAAGCTTCTGCCGCCGGATGTCTTCGTCACCGACGCCGCCAGTGTGAAGGCTCGGATCGTCTCGGAGCTCGGTTCGGTGCTCGGCGGGCGATTCGTCGGGGCGCACCCGATGGCCGGTTCAGAGCAGTCTGGAATCGCCTCCGCCCGGGCGGACCTTTTCGACGGGGCGCTCTGCATCCTCACCCCGACCGAACACTCCGATCCCGCCGCGCTCGACGCCGTGCGCACGCTTTGGAAATCCGCCGGGTGCCGGCTCCACGAGATGTCGCCGTCGGCCCACGATGCGGCGGTGGCGCGGGTGAGCCACCTCCCGCACGCGGCCGCCGCCGCGCTCGTCCACGCGGCACTGGCACAGGATCCGACAGCCGCAGCACTCGCGGGAACCGGCTACAGGGATTCGACGCGCGTCGCCTTCGGACCCGAGGACCTGTGGGCGGATATATTTCTCGCGAACCGCGACAATGTCGCCTCCGGCATCTCCGACCTCAGGGACCGCCTCGGCGAACTGGGCGACGCGATCACCCGCGGGGATCGCGGCTCCGTCGAGTCGTTTTTGCGGACGGCCAGAATTCTCCGCGGGGGGGAGGACCGGTGAAGTCAGCCAAGGCGAAGGTTCTCAAGACCCGGCGTGCTCCGCGCATCGAGACCGAGCTGACCGTGCCCGGTGACAAGAGCATTTCCCACCGCGCGGTCATCCTCTCCGCGATCTCAAACGGAACCTGCACGATCACAAATTTCCTTGAGGGCGAGGACTGCCGGAGCACGGCCCGGGCGCTGCGCCAGCTCGGGGTCGCGATCGAGACGCCCAAGCCAGGCACGGTGGTCGTCGAGGGCAACCACGGGATCTTCTGTGCGCCCGGCGGGGACATTGACTGCGGGAACTCCGGCACCACGATGCGCCTGATGGCCGGCCTGCTCGCCCCGCAAAAATTCGCGTGCCGGATGACCGGCGACCCGTCGCTGTCGAAGCGGCCGATGCGGCGGGTCATCGAGCCGCTCCAGGAGATGGGCGCCCGGGTGTGGGCCGAGGGAGCGAACGAATGCCCACCTCTCTGCGTCGAAGGCCACCCGCTCAACGGCGTCACCTACCGGCTCCCGGTCGCCAGTGCCCAGGTCAAAAGCGCGATCCTTCTTGCCGGGCTTTTCGCCGGGGGCGGAACGACGGTCATCGAGTCCGCCCGCTCGCGCGACCACACCGAGAGGATGCTTGCATACTATCTTGTCCGGCTCCGCCATGAGGAAATCTGGGAGGGTCACTCGCTGGGCGCGCGACGGCTCAAAGAGGTGCGAATTTCGCTCGCCGGCGGCCAGATCCCGGAGTCGCGGGATTTTCATGTCCCCGGCGACATTTCAAGCGCGGCATTCTGGCTTGTCGCGGCGGCCGCGCAGCCGGGCTCCCGGCTGCTCGTCAAGAATGTCGGGCTCAACCCGACGCGCACCGGGATTATTGACGTCCTTGTCCGCATGGGCGCCCGCGTGCGCGAGATCGTCGAGAATTCCGACCATGGCGAGCCGTCGGGCACAATTGATATCAAGGGCGGACACCTCCACGCCACCGAGGTCCGGGGGGCCGAGATCCCGAACGTGATTGACGAGATCCCGGTGATCGCGGTCGCCGCCGCCCTCGCCGAGGGCACGACCGTCATCCGCGACGCCAAGGAACTGCGCGTGAAGGAGACCGACCGGATCGCCGCCGTCGCCGCCAACCTCCGCGCGATGGGCGTCGGGGTCGAGGAGTTTTCCGACGGGATGGCGATCACCGGCGGCAGCCCGCTCAAGGGCGCTCGCCTCCCCAGCTTCGGCGACCACCGGATCGCGATGGCATTTGCAGTGGCCGGGCTCTTCGCCTCGGGCGAAACCGTCATCGAGGACATCGCCTGCATCGCCACCTCGTATCCAACATTTTTCGACACCCTCAAAAAAATTCAAAAGGGAACCGGGATCGGCCGGTACACGCCGGTATTTTCATCGCTTCTCTCGAAGTCGCGCACCAGCAAATCGCCATGACAGTGATCGCCATTGACGGCCCGGCCGCATCGGGAAAAAGCAGCGTGTCACGCCGCGTCGCTGCACGGCTCGGGTTCGCGTGCGTGAATTCCGGAACCCTCTATCGCGCGGTGACCCGCGAGGTTCTCCGCCAGGGTGCGGACACCTCCTCGCCGGAAAGCATCGCGGCGGTGCTCGCGGGCGCGGAGATCGCCTGCGGGATCGGCGACGGCGGCGAATCGTTCGTGCGCGTCAACGGGGACGATGCGGGTGCCGAGCTCAGTGACGCGCAGGTCAACAGCCATGTCTCGCTGGTTGCGGCGGTCCCGGCGGTGCGCGAGCTGATCTCGCATCTCCTCCGTGCGCTCGCTCGGGAGCGGCCGCTCGTTATGGAGGGCCGTGACATCGGCACCGAGGTCTTCCCGGACACCCCCTACAAATTCTACCTCGACGCCTCGCCGGAAATCCGCCAGGCGCGGCGCGACGCCGAGGGCGGCACCGACCGGGTCGCCGCGCGCGACCGCCTGGATTCCACCCGCAAGACCGCCCCCCTGCGGACGGCCGCCGACGCCCATGTCGTGGACACCTCGCACCTTACGCTCGACGGGGTCGCTGACGCCATCGTCGAAAAACTCCGGACGCTCGGGATCGTTCCGAAATGAGCCTGATTTATAATATCTTTTACAACCTCGCGAAGCTCTTCGCGCGGGTCTGCTTCAGACTGAAGATCGTGCATCCCGAGCGGATGCCCGAGTCCGGCCCGCTCATTCTTGCCGTCAATCACTCGAGCTTCTTCGACCCCCCGCTTGCGGGGATCTGCAGTCGGCGCGGGGTCTATTACCTCGCGCGGAAAAACCTGCTCGAGTGGCCGTTTTTCGGTCCGATGTTTCCGGCCATGAACGTGATCCCGGTCGAGCGCGACGGCAACGACATGTCCGCGCTCCGCGAGGTGATCAAGAAAATCCGCGAGGGCAACGGCGTCGTGCTGTTCCCCGAGGGCACGCGCTCGATGGACGGTGCGATCCAGCCCGCCCGCGCGGGGATCGGCCTCGTCATCGCGAAGACCGGCGCGCCGGTCCTCCCGATGCGGATCTTCGGTGCCCACGACGCATTTCCCAAAGGCGCAAAGCGGCTCCACTTCCCGCAGATCACGGTCGTCCTCGGCGAGCCGATCCATTTCTCCCCCGAAGAAACCTCCGGCTCGTCGCGCGAAACCTACCAGAGGCTCAGCGACCACGTCATGCGCGCGATCGCCGGCCTCCGAATCGCGTAGGCGAGGTCGGAATTCGGTTGATGTGAATTCGGTTGATGTCGCGCGCGGGCAGGTGCATGTTCTGGCTCATGAAATCCGTCCGAGTCCGCTACGAAGGCCGCGTGCAGGGCGTCGGATTCCGGTGGACCGTCAAAGATCTCGCGCGCGGGTTCGAGGTTGCCGGGACAGTCGGAAACCTCCCCGACGGGCGGGTCGAGGCGATCGCGCAGGGCGAGGAGGCGGACGCATTTTTGGAGGCGATTCGCGAAAGCGTTCTGGCCGGCCACATCGCGCGCGAAGAAGTCGAACCCATCCCCCGCGTCCCCGGGCTCTGCGGATTTTCCATTATCGCATGAACGCCGTCACCATCGAAAACCTCACGAAGATCTACCCGGTGCCGATGCGCCGCCAGCGGGTCGTGGCCGTCAAAAGCCTGAACCTCACGGTCCGCGAGGGCGAGGTTTACGGACTGCTTGGCCCGAACGGCTCGGGCAAGAGCACGACGCTCAAAGTCCTCCTCGGGCTCGTCACTCCAAACGCCGGGACCGCCGCAATTTTTGGTCGCGACAGCCGGGAATACCGGAGCCGCGCCGAGGTCGGGTTCCTGCCAGAAAACCCGTATTTTTACAAGTTCCTCACCGCCACCGAGACGCTCCGGTTTTACGGGAAGATCTGCGGGCTCGGAGGGAAAAAGCTCGACGGGCGGATCGCCGAGCTGATCGATCTTGTCGGCCTCGGCGAGGCCAGCCACCGGCGGGTCGGGGGGTTTTCGAAGGGGATGCTCCAGCGGATCGGGCTCGCCCAGGCGCTCGTGCAGGATCCGAAGCTGGTCGTGCTCGACGAGCCGACCGCCGGGGTGGATCCGGTCGGCTCCCGCCAGATCCGCGACCT
>DYRS01000096.1 GCA_020718585.1 Chthoniobacter flavus | reverse complement strand
TGATTGGGGGGCTTCCACACTCGGATTGCATTGGTCGGCAGCCGGGGATACAGTTCACGTTTTTGTGGAAACCGCGAACTCACAGCCCGTGCCGGGAAGAGTGCAGCGCCGCATCGAGGGCGCGCTGCGCGGGGTCGCGTTCGTAAGGGCGTCGGCCCGGCACTTTTTTCGGCGCCTCCTCCGCAAGCCGCGCACGGTGACCGAGGCGCCGAACCTGCTGCCGACGCTCATCAAGGTGCTCGCCGCATTTGCGCGGGCCGACGGCGAGCTGCTCGAGGAGGAAATTGATTCCGGCCTCGGGTTCCTGCGCTACGACTACCCCGACGCGGTTTACTCCGAGCTGCGCAAGCTGTTCCGCGACGCGCTGCACGAGAAGCAGGACCTCGGCGACATGGCCCAGAAGCTGGCCGGCCAGCTTGGCGACGAGCGCAAGATCCTCCTTGGGGTCCAGCTCTACGACCTCATCGCCAAGGCCGGGCTCCGGCAGGATCAGGTCATCGAATACTACTCGTTCATGTCCCTCCTCGGGATGGCCGAACAGGCGATTGACATCGTTTATCAGCTCAACTCGGACGACCAGGCGGACCAGGCGGTTTATCGTGCCGGCACCTCGCCGCTCGAGGTGGTGAGCTTCGGGCATCCCAACCATGCGGACGTCGCACTCGCCGACTTCGCGGAGAACGAGCGGCTCAACGCCTACCGCTACGGTGATCTCGTCATCCTCAAAAACCTCAGCGGCCGGAACCTCGTCGTCCAGGGGCGCGCACTCAAGCCGGGCGACTTCGCCAGGCTCTACACCGGCCAGCGCGTGCTCATTGACGACCAGGTTCTCGCGTATTCCGACCTCGTCTTCTACTTCAACGCGAAAAAGAACGTGACCCTCCCCGAGATCTTCATCGCGGTGAGCGGGTCGGACGAGGTCCGCCTCGAGAAGTCGAAATCGCGCGACTCGTGCCTGCGGGTGACATTCGGCCTGCGGGTCAAGGTCCGCGCGCTGCGCGATGTGGACGCCGTGCTCAAGGGTGTCCGGCTGAACCAGGGCGCGGTGGTGGACGCCACGCTCGAGGACAAAATCGTTTTCCACAACGACAGCGAGCTCGACCTCGGCGACCTCCGCCGCCGCGCGCGTTCGTATGGCGGGCGGTTCCAGCTTAAGACCTCGAAAAACGAATACCTTGTCTCGAACAACCCTGGCCTCCTCGAGGAGGACGACATCCTGCTCGCGCCCGGTGCGGGCGGCGACGTGCTGCTAAAGATCTCGTGCGACTACGACCGGCGCGAGGGCCGCCTCGAAGTCCTGCAGTCCGACCGCCCGATCCTCGTCCGCGGGGTTCCCGTGCGGAATACCTCGCCGCTGGCCGACGGCGACATGATCCGCGTGGATGTCGGCCAGGTGCTCCGCTGCAATTTCACCGAGCGCCTGATCGAGGAGGAACGGAACGTCATCCGCACAGTTGAGACCCGCGACCTTGTCTGCCGGTTCGGCAACCGCGCGGTCGCGCTCGACGGGATCTCGTTCGCCGTGCAGCGCGGCGAGATGGTCTGCGTGATGGGTGCGAGCGGATGCGGAAAAAGCACGCTCATGCGCGCGCTCGCCGGCCAGTTCCCCCCGCACCAGGGGGATGTCTTTTTCAACGGGCGCTCGCTCTACGCGAACCGCGATGCGTTCAAAAAATACGTCACGCACATCCCGCAATACGACGCGTTCGACGAGCACCTCACGATCGAGGAAAACCTGAATTTCGCAGCCGCGATCCGCGCGCCCCACCTCTCGCGGCGCGAGCGGCTCCGGCGGGTGGACGGTAAGCTCGCCGAGCTCGGGCTCAACGAGCGGAGGAACTTCGTGGTCGGCAGCGCGCACAAGAAGACGCTCAGCGGGGGCGAGCGGAAGCGCCTGAACATCGGGCTCGACATGGTGAGTTCGGCCGACGTCTTCCTGTTCGACGAGCCGACGAGCGGGCTCTCGTCGAAGGACTCCGAGCACGTCATCGAAATCATCCGCGGGATGTCGCACAACAAGATCGTGCTTGTGACGATCCACCAGCCGACGTCAAAAATTTTCCAGATGTTTCACAAGGCGGCGCTCCTCGACCGGGGCGGAAAGCTTGTGTTTTTCGGAACGCCTCAGGAGATGCTGAAGTATTTTGCGGAGGCCGAGCACCAGCAGCACTTCGGGACCGCGCTCGGCGGCTGCGAGGTATGCGGCACGACCCGCCCGGAATTCATCTTCGACGTGCTCGAGACCCCGCTGCGGGATCTGGGAGGCGACATCATCTTCGAGGAAAACAACCGCGGCCAGCTCGTCCCCGCCCGCAGGTTTTCCCCCGACTACTGGCGCGACAAATACGAGTCCTACCTCCTGATGCGGGACGTCCAGCAGCCGTCCGCACCGCGCGAGGCCGCGCCGCCGGCATCGCCGGCATCGCCGGTCCGCCGCCGTGCGCCGATCCGCTGGCGCGAGGAGTGGCACCAGTTCGGAGTGCTCATCAAGCGCGCGTTCCTCAGCAAGCTGCGCAACCCCGCGAATCTCCTCACCACCATCCTCGAAGCCCCGCTGCTCGCCGTTCTCACCGGCATGGTCCTCCGCTACTCCAACAGCGATGTTTACGATTTCGCCTCGGCGTTCCACATCCCGACATACCTCTTCCTCTCGCTCGTGGTGGCGATGTTCCTCGGGCTCACCAACAGTGTGGACGACATCATCCGCGACCGGCCGGTGCTCATGCGCGAGCGCAATCTCGACGTGCGGCTGATCTACTACGTGCTCGCGAAGGCGCTCACCCTCGCCGCGTTCGCGGTCATCCAGTGCGCGCTCTTCGCGTGGATCGGAAACTGGCTCCTGGCCGTGCGCAGCGGGTTCTGGATCGTCTTTGTCGCGATGTTTCTCACGACCGGCAGCGGGGTCGCGATCGGCCTCGTCATCTCGTCGCTCGTCGCCGAAAGCAAGACCGGGATCCTCATCATCCCCGCCGTCCTCATCCCCCAGATCATCCTCGGCGGAGCGCTCATCAAATACGAGGAGATGAACCGGAACCTCGACTTCGTGTATTCGATCCACCAGTGGGTGAGTAGCCACCCGGACAGCGCGACTCCGGCCCGCAGCGACCTTGAGGTCCCGCTGATCTGCGAGCTCATGCCCACCCGCTGGTCCTACGAGGCGCTCATCTTCGCCCAGGCAAAGCTCAACTCGCTCACCCGTCGGCAGGAAACCATCCAGGCTCAGATCAACCGGATCGTCGCGCAAAAAAATCTCACGCCCACGCAGGAGGAGCGGCTCGACGACCTCAAGGACACGCTCGCTGTGCTCTCCGGGCTCGAGGCCTCGGACGCCCGGACGCTCGACGCACAATTCAAAAAGGTGGACGTCGTGATTGCGGGCGGGGCGTTTGACCGGGCGGTGTTCAAGGGGGCGGGAAGCGGGACGACCGCCGAGCAGCTCTACGTGAACCAGAAGGTCACCGACCTGATCTCGAAGGCCGAGATGGAGCAGAGCGACTACCGGGAAAACCGCCACACAAACGTCTTCTTCGGCCCGGTGAAAGAATACTTCGGCCTGCGCGCCGGCCTCCTGTGGTTCAATTCCATGATCCTTCTCGTTTCGACCCTCGCGCTCTTCTTTGTCCTCTACACGATCCTCCGCGCACAGATCCGCCACCGCGTCGCCTGAAAGATCCGATGGGCTTCGACCTCGCATCCGGCTACAGCCCGCAGGGCGACCAAGGGCGCGCGATCGAAGCACTGTCGCGGTCGCTCCTCGCTGGGAACCGCCACCAGACGCTGCTCGGAGTCACCGGCTCGGGAAAGACGTTCACGGTCGCAAACGTGATCCGCGACCTCGGACGCCCCGCGCTCGTCATGTCGCACAACAAGACGCTCGCCGCCCAGCTCTACAGCGAATTCAAACAGTTCTTTCCGAAAAATGCGGTGGAATATTTTGTGAGCTACTTCGACTACTACCAGCCGGAGGCCTATCTCCCGCGCTCGGATACGTTCATCGAGAAGGACAGCTCGATCAACGAGGAGATCGAGCGGCTCCGGCTCTCGGCGGTGAGCTCGCTCCTGAGCCGGCCGGACACGATCGTCGTCGCAAGCGTCTCGTGCATCTACGGGCTCGCCTCGCCGGAGGATTTTCTCCAGGCGCTGCTCACGGTCCGTCCCGGACAGCAGATGACGCGCGAGGCATTTCTCACGAAGCTCGTCGAGATGCTCTACGAGCGGAACGACATCGCGTTCGCGCGCGGAAAATTCCGCGTCCGCGGCGATGTCGTCGAGGTCCACCCGGCGCAGAGCGACGACGTGGCGGTGCGCGTCGAGTTCTTCGGAGACGAGATCGAGCGGATCAGCCACTTCGACCCGCTCACCGGGCATGTGTCGTCCACGCTCACCACGTTCACGCTTTTTCCCGCCAAGCAATTTGTCACCCCCTACGACAAGCTCAACCGCGCGATGGGCGACATCCGAAGGGAAATGGAGGCGCGGGTCGTCGAGTTCGAGCGCGATGGAAAATTCATCGAGGCCCAGCGGATCAAGATGCGCACCGAATTCGACCTCGAGATGATGCAGGAGATGGGGTTCTGCAGCGGGATCGAAAACTACTCGCGCCACCTGAGCGGCCGCCCGCCCGGCTCCCGGCCCTACACGCTCATGGATTTTCTCCCGAAGAACACGCTGCTCGTCATTGACGAGTCGCACGCGACGGTCCCGCAGGTCGGCGGGATGTTCGCCGGCGACCGGTCCAGGAAGTCGGTGCTCGTCAACTACGGGTTCCGCCTCCCGAGCGCGCTCGACAACCGCCCGCTCAACTTCACCGAGTTCATGGAAATGGCCGGCCAGACCGTCTATGTCAGCGCCACCCCCGGACCCTTCGAGCTCCGCAACAGCGTTGCCGGAAACTCCGGCTGGATCCCAAACCCGGAAAAGCCCGCCGCCGGAGGCCGCCAGGAGGCCATCCCGCCGGTCCCGCGCCGCGCGGTCTCCGCCCGACCGGCCTCCCCGCTCGACGTCACGACTCCCGGCTCCCCGCTCATCGTCGAGCAGATCATCCGCCCGACCGGGCTCCTCGACCCGATGGTCTCGATCCGACCGCTCAGCGGACAGATTGACGCCACGATCGAGCTCTGCCGCGCCCGGATCGAGCTCGGCGAGCGCGTGCTCGTCACCACGCTGACCAAGCGCACGGCCGAGGACCTCGCGGACTACCTCCGCGAGATCGGGCTCAAGGTCCGCTACCTGCACAGCGACATCGACACGATCGAGCGGGTCGAGATCCTCCGCAGCCTGCGCGCCGGCGAGTGCGACATCCTCATCGGGATCAACCTCCTGCGCGAGGGCCTCGACCTGCCGGAGGTCTCGCTCGTCTGCATCCTGGACGCCGACAAGGAGGGCTACCTCCGCAGCCAGACGAGCCTCATCCAGACCGCCGGACGCGCCGCCCGGCACATCAACGGCGAGGTCGTCCTCTTCGCGGATACCGTCACAAAAAGCATGCGCGCACTGCTCGACGTCTGCGACGACCGCCGCAGCCGCCAGGCGGCCTACAACCTCGAGCACGGGATCACCCCGAAAAGCGTCGTCCGCGCGGTTCAGGAAAGCCTCCACACGATCCTCAAAGCCCGCGAGATCGAGCAGGGGATCGTCCGGGAGGACGGCGCGGAGTTCGACCTCCACGAGCTCGTCCGCGAGCTCGAACGCGACATGGCCGCCGCCGCCGCCAACCTCGAATACGAGCGCGCAGCCCTCCTCCGCGACCAGATCGCCGAGCTCAAATCCGGCGGCTCCCCCCCCGCTCCCCAACCCGCCAAACCCGGCCGCTACCCGAAACCCTCAAGGAAAAAGCGCGGCTGACCGGCCGGGGGATTTTTCCCTCCCGGAATTTCTCTTGTCAGTGCCCGCGCCCGGAAACAAAGTTGCGCGTCTTATTATGCCGAACACGATTCTCACCGGTGCCCAGTGGGGCGATGAAGGAAAAGGGAAAATTATTGATTTTCTCACCGACGAGGCCGACATCGTCGTGCGCAGCCAGGGCGGGAACAACGCCGGGCACACGATCGTCATCGCCGAGAAAAAATACGTCCTCCACCTGATCCCGTCTGGGATCCTCCGCAAATCCAAAACCTGCGTGATCGGCAACGGGGTCGTGCTCGATCCGATCTCGCTCGTCGCCGAGATCGAAGGCCTCCGCAAGCGCGGGGTCGTCGTGGGTAAAAACCTTCTCATCAGCGACGCGGCCCACATCGTCCTCCCCTACCACCGCGCGCTCGACGGACGCCACGAGGCGAGTCGGGGAAAAAACAAGATCGGCACGACGAAGAGGGGGATCGGCCCGGCCTACTGCGACAAGGCCGCTCGCACCGGGCTGCGGATGTGCGATCTCATGAGCCCCGAGATTTTCACGAAAAAGCTGGCCGCGCGGATGCGCGAGAACAACGCGCTCCTCAAGAGCCTCGGGGTTCCGCCGCTGAACGGACGCGCGGTCCTGAAGGACTACCTTGCGGCCGCCGATCTGCTCCGCCCGTTTGTCACCAACACCGTTGTTTATCTCCACAAGGCACTCAAGGCCGGCAAGAACCTCCTCTTCGAGGGCGCGCAGGGGACGTTCCTCGACATTGACCACGGCACGTATCCGTTTGTCACCAGCTCGAACACCACCGCCGCAGGCGCCTGCACCGGCAGCGGAGTTCCCCCGCACCGGATTGACCGCGTGCTCGGGGTCATGAAAGCCTACACAACACGAGTCGGCGAGGGCCCGCTCATCACGGGTGACGTCGCGCTCTCGGACGCCCTGCACGCGATGGGCCGCGAGTTTGGCGCAACGACCGGACGTGCCCGCCGCTGCGGATGGTTCGACGCGGTCGCCACACGCTACGCCGCGATGGTCAACGGGATCGACGACATCGCAATCACCAACCTCGACGGCCTCGACGCTGTCGCAAAAATCCGCGTCTGCACCGCCTACAAGCTCGATGGCAAAAAAATCGATTTCCCGCCAGCCGACCCGGACGCCCTCGCGCGCTGCCAGCCGGTCTATGTCGAGTTCCCGGGTTGGAACTCGCCGACCGACATGGTCCGGAAGTTTTCCGACCTTCCTCCCCGCGCACGCGACTACGCCAGGAAGATCGCCGAACTCACCGGCGCAAACCTCTCGATCGTGAGCGTCGGCCCGGGCCGCGAGCAGACGATCCGCCTCTGATCCCGTGAAAAAAATCCCGCGCCATGTCGCCGTCATCATGGACGGCAACGGACGGTGGGCGCAGCAGCGGGGCCTGCCCCGGCTCGCAGGCCACGAGCAGGGGTCGAAATCCATCCGCCAGTGCGTCGAGGCCTGCATGGAAAGCGGGGTCGAATTCCTCACCCTCTACGCATTCTCCTCCGAGAACTGGAAGCGGCCGGAGCTTGAGGTCCGGGGGCTCATGCTCCTCCTCGAACGCTTCCTCAACGAAAAGGTCGAGGAGATGCTCAAAGAAGGCGTCCGGCTCCGCGCGATCGGTCGGCTCGATGACCTCCCAAATGCCTGCCGGAAAAAGCTCGACGAGGTGATCGCCGCGACCGCCGGCAACTCCCGCCTGCACGTCATCCTCGCGCTCAGCTACAGCGGGCGGGGAGAAATCGAGGACGCTGTGCGCTCGATCGCCCGCGACGCCGCCTCCGGCTCGCTCGCGCCCGCCGACATCACGCCCGACCTCATCTCCTCCCGCCTCTACACCGCCGGCATCCCCGACCCCGACCTCCTCATCCGCACATCAGGAGAAATGCGGATCTCAAACTTCCTCCTCTGGCAGCTCAGCTATACCGAAATCCATGTGACGAAAAAATTGTGGCCGGATTTCACGAAGTCCGACTTCGCCGACGCCCTCGCGGAATTCGCCGTCCGCCACCGCCGGTTCGGCGGGGTCTGAGGCGGGCGGCCGAGTTATCGTCTCTGCGGAATGTGAGCTCCCTCCGCATACCTCGCTCGGAAATATGAGGGCTTTCCGCGCGGTGGTTCCGACCGGTAATGATTCACACTAACCGGCCGGCAGGAGGCATCCTGGCAAAAGACCATCGACCTTTTTGCAGTCGTGGTTTGTCCGATCAGCTCCACCACCGCCTGGCGGTGGCATAAGGAGCCGTCAATAAATTAAGGTGGCAAGATGGCGCAGGAGTTTTGGCCTCTG
>DYRS01000290.1 GCA_020718585.1 Chthoniobacter flavus | reverse complement strand
TGAGCCAATTGCAAAAGTCTTGAAAAAAACTTGATTCGTCCTGGAAAGGGGCTGAAAGCCGGTCATCTTACCCTCAAAGCAAAAACGAGGTGGAAGATGAGCCGGCTGTCAGCGTCATTCAATAGCATCCAGAAGTGGCTTTTTCCAGTGCTGGAGGACGAGATCGGCGAATTATCGGAGAAAATGCGTCAGTTCGTGTCGGTGGTGGACATGCTGGATCTGCCGTCACGGATGTCCGCCTTCAGGGGTGTCGGCCGCGGCCGCCCGCCGCATGACCGGATGAGCATATTCAAAGCCTTCATCTTCAAGGCGGTATACAACCATCCGACCACGAAGGCGATGCTTGAGCATGTCAAGTCCAGCCCCCCGCTGAGGCGTCTGTGCGGGTGGGAGACGGCCGGCATGATACCCAGCGAGTCCTCCTTGAGCCGCGCGCTGGCCCAGTTCTCGGGGACGGATTTCCCCAGCCGGGTGCACGCGTGCCTGGTGGATGCCTATCTTGGCGACAAGCTCGCGGGGCATGTCAGCCGCGACTCCACCGCGATCGAGGCGCGGGAGAAAGCGTTTGTGGACAAAGTGGTTGCGGCGGCGCCGGCCGCTCCCGCCTCCGCTCCGGCGCCCGCGGTGGCCTCCGCCCCTGCCACCCCTGCCGCCCCTGCTGCCGCGGCCCCGCGCCGCCGGGGACGGCCGCGGAAGGGCGTGGCCCCGGCGGAGCCGGAGCCGACCCGGATCGAGAGGCAGAAGGGGCGGACGCTGGAGGAGAACCTCGCCGATTTGCCGACGCGGTGCGACTGGGGGGCGAAACGGGACAGCAAGGGTAAATCCATGGCGTGGAAAGGGTACAAGCTGCATATCGACACAATCGACGGCGACATCCCGGTCGGGGCGGTGCTGACCTCCGCGTCCATGCACGACAGCCAGGCCGCGATCCCCATGATGCAGATGACCTCCGGACGGATCACATATCTCTACGACCTGATGGATTCCGCGTACGACGCCACGGACATCCACGGGTTCTCGCGCTCGCTCAACCATGTGCCGGTGATCGATCACAACCCGCGGCGGGGCGGAAAGATCGAATTCGAACCCGCCAGGAAAATCCGGTACCGGGAGCGGAGCGCCGCCGAGCGGGTCAATTCCGACCTGAAGGACAACCACGGGGGTAGGACTGTCAGGGTCAGGGGGCGCGGCAAGGTTCTCGCGCACCTGATGTTCGGACTGATCGTCATAACCGTCAACCAAATGTTTAAAATGCTCTGCTGAAAGAGTTTGACCCGTGGAAAACATCGGACTGACGATCCCGGGAAGACGCCGGGAACGGGGGATTGCGCCCTTGATCAAGGTTTTTCCGGCACGGAAACCGCATCCGGCAGTTTTTCCGGCGTCAAAGACGCCTTCACGCCGGAAATCCGGCATCAGCGCGGCATCCCCCGGAGAGTTTTGCAATTACCTCCCCTGTCCGGAGTAGTCATGCCCCCGCAGGCGGATCGAGCGCCGGCGGTGAACCCCGGCGAATGGCGGTTCATGGCAACATGCCTGGTCCGCAATCATACCTTCCCCTCCACCATGGCGGTTTCAGCGGGCGCCGGGTTCCGGCGCCGCGCTGTGGATGGTCAGCAAGAGCTCGGAGTCGTCAATCAGCCGGTATGCCGGGGAGATGCCGGACAATC
>DYRS01000289.1 GCA_020718585.1 Chthoniobacter flavus | reverse complement strand
ATGTGTTCCGCAGTTCGCAGCGCCGTTCCTCCATGAATGATCTTCCGTCCCGCACCTATTCGTTCGAGCGCGACGGCGCCATGGGATCGATGCGTGCCGATGATCTGGCGCACGCGGAATCCGAGCCGGTTGCCGACATCTCCTGGCTCGATGCGATCGCCTTCTGCAACGGACTTTCCGAACTGGAAGGGGTGCAGCCCTGCTATTACAGCGATGCCGCGATGACCAACGTGCTGCGAATTGTCGTCGATCGCGATATGATCAACAACTGGACGGCCCGTTCAACCGTCTACTGGAACACCAACGCCGCCGGGTTCCGCCTGCCGACCGCCACCGAGTGGGAGCAGTTGCCCGCCGGACTGCGTTCCGCCACGATGTGGGAATACGTCTGGTCTCTCCCCGGAAACGTCGCCGACCCGGCGCAACAGCGCACGGTGCGTTCGTGGACGCTGACCGCGCCGACGTCCTCCGTCATGCGCTTCAGCGAACGCCCGTGGCAGGGCAGTCCGCGCATCGGCTTCCGCATCGTCCGCAACGGAACCTCGGCTCCGGATCTCAGCGCGCCGTCCGGCGGGTCCGCCGCATGGAGCTTCGCCACGAATACCGTCCTTGCGCCGATGACGAACCTGACGTCAGACGAAGTACGCAGTTTGGCCAGTCAGCTATATTCGTTGGTGCCGTTGACGGTTTCGCTGGCCGCTCAGGCGGGTAGCAGCGACACGAACTTTATCCCGACGACCGTTTTCCCCAATGCGCCGGAGGTGATCGGGTTCGGCGCGACGGAAATCCCGTTCAAGCTCTGGAATCTGGTGCAGGGATGGGGGCGCGACAACGGCTACGGATTCAACTATGACGGCGACATGGGCAGCATGGGCAACGCGCCTAGCTCGGCGGTGCATACCAATATGGAGCCGGTCACGGAAATCACCCTGTACGACACCTATGCATGGTGCAACGCGTATTCAGAGCTGATGGGCCGCACGCCGGTCTATTATCTTGATGGATCCTTCACACAGGTATACCGCCAGGCCAACCTGTTCCGCCTCGAAACGCTCAAACGCGCTAGCTCGCCCAACTGGCCGGGCGGGCCGGTGCAGCCCTACGACACGGCGGCGCTGATTCCGGTCTACATGAATGCGAGCGCGAACGGCTACCGCATTCCGCTCCCGCAAGAATGGGATCTGGCCAACACGACAGACGCGAACAGCGCCACGGATGCCTACAACTGGCTGATCGGAAATTCCGGCGGAAAGACCCAGCCGGTCGGCACCAAGCTGCCCAATCCGGTCGGCCTGTACGACATGGAAGGCAATGTGCTCGAACTCACCTGGGGCGATCCCAAGAAAAATATTAATAACGCGCCATGGCGCATGGGCAGTCACTTTGCCCGCGTTTCACAGATCGGCAAGAGTCCGTTCCACACCAGTGAATTCGCCGGCGTGGGCCGTGCCCATGTCGGCTTCCGCATCCTCACCGCCATAGCCAACTTCAGCCTCATAGCCAACACCAACCACCTCGTCGTCCCCGAAGGGGCCTCTGCCTCCTTCACCCTCGCCCTCTCCGCTCGTCCCGACGCCACCGTCACCGTCTCCGTCGCCCGCGTATCCGGCGATGCCGACCTTGCCCTCGCCGGGCCCGCCACCTACACATTCACCACCGGCAACTGGGCCA
>DYRS01000012.1 GCA_020718585.1 Chthoniobacter flavus | reverse complement strand
GTTTTTTCAATTGTTGTCGGGAAGTCCCATCTGGGGTGCCATCCGAGCAGGTGGTATGCTTTGTCGGTGGCGAGGTTGAGTTTTCCAGCCTCGTGGGGGTCGGCGGGGTCGGATTTGTCCTGCCATTCGCCCGGCCAGTGTTTGAGGATTTCACTGACGATGTCGGCAACGCTGCGATTGGAATCGAGGTTCGGTCCGAAGTTGAAGGCTGCGGCGGACGCCGCAGAAGTTTGATGATGGGAGATGGAAGATAGCTTGGAAGCCAGTAAGAGGTAGCCGGAAAGAGGTTCAAGCACATGTTGCCATGGGCGGGTGGAGGTTTTATTTCGCACGGGAATGGATTCGCCTTTTTGAAGAGCCCGGATGCAGTCGGGCACAATACGATCAGCGGCCCAGTCACCCCCGCCGATAACGTTTCCGGCACGAGCGCTGGCGAGGAGGACGGGCGAAAAAGCTGAAAGTGGAAAGTGGAAAGCGGAAACGGGGAGGGAGGGTTGAGAGGAGGAGTTGTGGGGTTGAGGGGGGGAGAAGAAGGAGCGGCGCCAAGAGGCGATGGCGAGTTCGCAGGCGGCCTTGCTGGAACTGTAGGGGTCGTGGCCTCCCAGGGCATCCTCTTCGCGGTAGCCGTGCAGCCATTCGCGGTTTTCGTAGCATTTGTCGGTTGTCACCATGACCGCCACCACGGGAGGAGGGGAAGAAATAGCGGATAGCGGATGGCGGATAGCGGATGCCCTAGGGCATTCGGCGGCGGGGGTAGTTGTTGGTTGATGGTCCGGGGTTGGCAGTTGCTCAGAACTAGAAACTTGCAACTGAGAACGATCAACGACTCCAAAGCATCGCAGAGCCTCGAGGACATTGATCGTGCCGATGACATTTGTTTGCCAAGTTTCGACGGGTTCGCGGTAGGAGAGGCGGACGAGCGGTTGGGCGGCGAGATGGAAAACAAAGTCGGGTTGGGCGGAGAGGAGGGATTTCTTGACCGCATCTGCATCGCGCAGGTCGTCGCAGTCCCATTTGATGCGGGAGGCAAGGTTGAGCTGTTCGAAGAGCGATGGGGAGGTCGGCGGGGGAAGCGAGAAGCCATGCACCTGCGCCCCCAGTGAAAGCAGCCATTCGGCCAGCCAGCTTCCTTTGAATCCGGAGACGCCAGAAAGCCAGACGTTTTTTCCGGCGAAGGCACCGGAAAGTTGATTGTTGATCGTTGATTGTTGATTGTTCACTTTTTTCCGGCGATTTTTGCGAGATAGGCGATATAGCCGTTAAGGAGTTTTAATGAATCTCCGAATTTTGTTCGGAACGCAGACAGTGTTGGCTCAGTGATGACTCTCTCGTCACGCGCAGTAATCAGGTGGATGAAGCTATTCCCTTGGAAGTTTTTGAAGTGCGAGGGCGGCCGTGAATACCTCGTAAACCAGAGAGCGGTGCTCGGCAAAGACGCAATCAATTTCGGCTTTTCCGTTACGAACCTTGCGAGAAAGAATCACACGGTGGGAACCGGACCTCAGACGCTGATATCCCGTCAGTTTTCCTTCCAGTGATTTGATGTCGCCCTTTTCCTGTTCGAGTCGGCGCAACGCAAGGAGGAGCATTTTTCTCGGTTCCGGGGCCAGTTGTCCGAAAAACTCGATAACCTGCGCGGAAAGGTTCACTTCTGTCACGCGTCGAGAGCAGAGAGAGGTTGAAATTTTGTGCGGCCCTTCTCGTAGTTCCGAATCGCACGCACGGCTTTCGGGTTTGCGAGGATTTCCATCGATTCAACGATTGCTTCCATGCGAGCGGGGGAGAGCAGGTAACCCACAACTTCATCCCTTCGCGTGATGGTAATCGGCGTGTTTTGGGATGCTCGAACAAGAGCTGGAAAATTCGCCTGGGCCTCGGTAATGGAATATGTAGATGCCATATCTGATATACGTAGCACGGCATTTCTGGACCGTCAATCATTCAAGCGTGTCATTCAAGCGTGTTAAGCGTGTCGAAGGGGGCAGGAAGTTCCCGTTGATATGCGCTTGTTGACATGGGGCGGAGCGGATTGCTCGCTACGCGGGAATTCGAAATGCGAAATGATGAATTCGGAATGACGGAAGCGACTTCGCGATCTGAGGCGCGATGCGCTGGCAACTTCCGAATTGCGCACCAGAAATTTGAGGGCGCATCTGCGAAACGTGCAAGTTGCCGGGCATCTTGCCCGCTTTCCGAAGAAGCAGGCGGGACGCCCGCGCTCCTGTGATCTGCCTCGTCTGCACGTTTCGCAGATGCGTCCGAAATTTGACGTGGCCGCTTCGACGGGTAAAGTGCGCGCGTATGGGTTTCCACCTTCATCCGGGTTCCATCCGCTGCGCCTGCACGGCTCTCGCCCTGCTCCTCATCGCCGCCGCTCCATCGCTCGCCGCCGTTGATCCCGTCGGGCTGGCTCCATTCCCCGTGCTTGAGAACGGACGGAAAAAGCCGTTCCTGGTATTTGCCGACGAGGCGATGGTCAAAATGTCCGGGCGCACATCGTGTGAGAAGGATGGAGAGACGCTGACCTCGGTCCCTGCGGTCGCCTCGCTTTGGCTCGATCCCGCCGGATGGGAGAACGTCCCGCTGATCGTGGTGACCGACAAGCATCTGCGGGCGGCGGCTGGGCTCGATCCCACGCGGAAGCGGTTTTCCTACGTCGAGCTTGCGGCGAGCGAGCGGCTTCGCAGCCTGCTCGTCGAGGCGTCCGCCGTGCGAAACAAATCCCCGAATGCCAAGTTCCCGCCGCTGCTGAAATCCGCATCCGATGCCGCGATGCGGATGGCTCTTTTCGAGGGGATTGTCGGCGATCATGCGTTTGCGATCCTTGGGCATGGCGGGACATGGGGACCGGTGGCCGATGCCGATCCGGCGGTCGCGAGCCTGCGCTCGGGCATCGCGTCCGCCAACCAAGCCGCATTTGACGAGGGGCTCCGGATGCTCGCCAACCGCCAGGTGTCCACCTCCCCGGACGTCCGCGCGGATCCCCGCAGGATCGCGGCCGAGGTATTTTACCAACGGCTGCATCCGTTCCGCTTGGCGTGGATTTTTTACCTCGCCGCCGGTGTCGCGCTCGCGGTCTCCGCAGGCGCGCGCACCGGTTACGCCCTCACCTGGGTGCTCGCGCTCGGAGGAGCGGTCCTCCAGATCGCCGGGTTTGCGTGCCGGATTTTTGTCTCCGGCCGTGCGCCGGTCACAAACATGTATGAGTCGGTCGTCTGGGTCGCGTTTGGCACCGTCCTCCTCGCCCTGATCTTCGAGGCGATCTACCGCTGCCGGTATTTCCTCCTCGGCGCGGCCCCGGTCGCGGTCGTTTCGCTCATCCTCGCCGACACACAGCCGGCGATCCTCGACCGTTCGATCAACCCGCTCGTGCCGGTGCTCGCCGACAACTTCTGGCTTACGACCCATGTGCTCACGATCACGCTGAGCTACGCGGCGTTTGCGCTCGCGCTCGGGGTCGCCCACATCGCGCTGGGAAAAATCATCGCTGGAGCCAAGCCCTCGAAGCCGCTCTACAGCTACCTCTACCGCTCGCTCCAGGCCGGGGTCCTCCTCCTCGCCGTTGGCACGATCCTCGGCGGAGTCTGGGCAAATTACTCGTGGGGCCGGTTCTGGGACTGGGATCCCAAGGAAACGTGGGCGCTCATCGCCCTCCTCGGATACCTCTTCCTGCTCCACGGACGCATCGCCGGAAAATGGGGCGACTTCGGACTCGCCGTTGGCACCGTCCTCGCATTCCAATCCGTCATCATGGCATGGTATGGAGTTAACTTCGTCCTCGGCGTCGGCCTCCACAGCTACGGCTTCGGAACTGGCGGACTCCCTGCCGCCACCGCTTTCATCCTCGCCGAAATCGCCTTCGTCACCTGCGCGATCATCAGAAAAAATTCCGCAGCGCAAGCCGTCCGCCCACCGGCTTGACGGTGTGCCACAGCGCGCCGGGTGGCGTCGAGCTTGAGGAACCCAGTGCCGTGCCCATGTGTCGCGGTTTTGCTTCTTCCTCTCCCACTCTTTCCTGAGCCATACAAAAGAAAATGCCTTGTCGGAACTGCTGCGCGAACGGCAAGAACATTGACATTCCAGCACCGGATGATCACATCCGGGGAAACATCAACTTTCCCTCGTCATGAAAAATTTCCTGCTTCCGATGGTTGTTCTCGTTCTCGCCGCTGTGCCAATGTGGGGGGATGCTCCGCCGTCGGTGATGACGAAGGCGCGGCAGGACGCGCTCACCCCGCGCGAGGCGCTGGCGCGGCTCAAGGACGGCAATGATCGGTTCGTGGCCGGACGGCCCGCGTGCGCGAACCTGCTGGAGGAGGCGCGCATCACGGCGGCCGGCCAATACCCGTGCGCGGCGATCGTGAGCTGCCTCGACTCCCGCACCGCGCCGGAGTTGATCTTCGACCAGGGGATTGGAGATATTTTTTGCGCGCGGGTGGCCGGCAACGTGGTGAACAACGACATCTTGGGCAGCCTCGAATATGCCTGCCAGGTGGCTGGCGCGAAGCTGATCGTCGTGGTCGGCCACGGATCTTGCAGTGCCGTGAAGGGGGCTGTGGACAAGGTCAGGCTGGGCAAGCTGACCGGACTGCTCGGCCAGCTCGAACCCGCCGTGGCCGCTGCGGAGCGTGAGACACCTGGTGCCCGGTCATCTGCGAATCACGCCCTTGTCGAGCGCGCAACCCGCGACAACGTCATCAGGCAAATGCAGGCGATCCCGCGCAAAAGCAAAATCCTGAAAGCCATGCTCGAAAGCGGTCAGATCGCTCTCGTCGGCGGCATCCATAATCTGCGGACCGGGCGGGTGACGTTCATCAACGGACGGTTGTGAACGGTCTGCCAAGGGGGCCGCGTGCCGTTCAGTGCGAGGATGCCCGCGAGAAGACGTTGATGACCAGCACGCCCGCGATGATGAGCCCCATCCCCGCGAGTGCCGCCGCGTCAAGCCGCTGCTGGAAAAGCACCCAGCCGACAGCCGAGATCAGCACGATCCCGACGCCCGACCAAACCGCGTAGGCAATCCCGACCGGCATCGTCCGCAGCGTAAGCGACAGGAAATAAACGAAATCCCGTATCCGACGACGACGACCGCCGATGGGATCGCGCGGGAAAACCCGTCGGACGCCTTCAGGGAGGATGTCGCAATGACCTCGGAAACAATCGCGACGGCAAGGTAAATCCAGCTCATAAAACCGATGCGAAAGCGACTGGCGCGGGGCGGTGAGGCAACGCGCGTGTTTACCTGGTCGGCGGGTTGACCGGGAGGACGAGCTGCGGGGAGCTGCCTCCGAGCGGGACGTAGATGCGTTCGGCGCCGCGGATGTTTTCGACTCCGAGGTATTGGATGTAGGCCGGGGTGAGGGCGGTGCTGATCGAGGTGATCGCCTTCGCGCGCTCGACCGCTTCGGCGGCCGAGCGTCCGCCGGCGGCCTCGCCATTCTTGCGCTCGATTTCGATATTTTTTACGGCGATCCGTTCCTCGATCGATTTTTGTTCGAGGATCTGGTTGAGTGCGACCTTCGAGGCGATCGCGTCAATCACCTGCTGCGGGGGCGAGGCGTTGCCCATCACGACCGAGAGGACCTCGAACGGGGTCTTCGCGAGGAGTTCCTTCATGCTGCCGCCGATCGCCGACGAGATTTCCGGGAGCGATTCGTTGACGTCGAGGCCGTTGTATTTTGCGACGATCGAGCGGGTGGTCGTGCGGAACGGCTCCTGGATGAACTGCGCATACGCCTGCTTCGCGATCTCGTCCGGGTCACCGGAGCTTTCCCATCCGCCGAATTCCTCCATGAAATGCCGGACCGACGCCTCCTCGGGCTTGAGCCGCCAGACGATGTGCGCCTGGCTGGCGAGCGGCAGTTTGTCCTTCGCAAGGATCGCGTTGTTGCCGTCAAATTTCTCGCTGTAGGTGTAGGGGGTGATCGAGACGTTTTGGCCGCTCAGCCGCCAGCGCAGCCCGGTCGAGGACGGCCCGATCAGCACGCCCTTGAACATGCTTCGCCCGAAGATCGGCTTCGAATACACGTAGCTTGCAAAACCGGCCGACGCCCGGACGTTGTGCGAGTTTGTCAAAAACACGAAGCAGCCGGCGCAGAGAAGGACGACAAAGACACCGAAGAGGGAAGGGAATTTTTTCATGGGAGCGGGAGCTGTGGCGGTCTGGTTATTTCCAGGCGAGGATCCCCTTTGCCCATGCCCAGACGAGGCCTTCGACGAGCAGGAGGAGGAAGATCATGAGCGCAAGGAAGGCGGTGGCTGGAAGCTTGAGGAATGCGGCGGCGAACGGCATGAGGAAAACGGTTTCCACGTCAAAGACCAGGAACACGAGTGCGTAGAGGTAGTAGTGCGACTGGAACCTGACGTGTGCGGGGCCGGAGGATTTGATCCCGCATTCGTAGCTGCTCTGCTTGTCGAATCCGGGTTTCGGCGGCGAGAACAGGCGCGCCCACGCCCACGCCATCGCGAGCGGGACAAGCGGGAAGACGATCGCGACGGCGAGAAAAATCGTTGGCAGGAGGTAGTCGGAGGTCATCGGAGATCGGTTTTCAGGGTGGCGACTTTCGCAGGGGCGGCTTTTGTGAGCGGCCCGAGCAGGATGTCGGGCGCAAGGCCGAGGGCGAGGACGGCGAGCGCGAGCGCGGCGACGAGGCACCTCGAGGCCGGGGCGTGCGCCGGTGCGCCGGCGTTCGCAGCGGGAAGCACGAATGCATGCTTGAGGACGATCAGGTAGTAGTAGAGCGAGACCGCGTTCATCGTGATCGCCAGGACGACCAGCCAGATCAGGCGCGGGTTCGAGAGGGCGGATGCAAAAAGGTAGAACTTTCCGAAGAACCCGGCGAGCGGCGGGATCCCGGCCAGCGAGATCAGGAACACGAGCAGGCAGAGCGCGAGGACGGGCGAGGTTTTGGCCAACCCGTCAAAGTCCTCGAGCCTTGCCCCGCTGCGCTGCTTCTCCACGACTGCCACGACGCCGAACGCGCCGGCGGTAGTGAGCGCGTAAACGACGACGTAGAAGAGCACGGCCGGGAGGCTTTCCGTGCCAGCCGATGCGAGTCCGATGAGGAGGTAGCCGCCGTGCGCGATCGCCGAGTAGGCGAGCAGGCGCTTGACATTCGACTGCGCGAGCGCGGCGACGTTGCCGAGCACGACCGAGGCCGCCGCCATGAGCGCGAGCGTGGTCGGCCACCCGGTCGCCCCCGCCATGTGGCCGAACCCGAAGGTCAGGATTTTTGCCAGGATGAAGATCCCCGCGACCTTCGATCCGGACGCGATGAGCGCGGCCGCCGCAGTCGGAGCACCCGCATAGACGTCCGGTACCCAGAGCTGGAACGGGACAGCCGCCACCTTGAACGCAAACCCGGCGAGGACGAACACGATGCCAGCGAGCAGCAGCGGATCGGGAGCGCCTTGGATCCGGGAGATCGCTGCCAGCCCGGTCGTCCCGGTGACCCCGTAAACGAGGCTCAGACCGTAGAGAAGGAACGCGGCCGACACGCTGCCGATCAGAAAATACTTCAGGCCGGCCTCGGCCGAAGCCGGCCGCTCGCGGTCGAACGCGGCCAGCACGTAAAGCGGGATGCTCGTGAGCTCGAGCGCGATGAAAATCATCAGCAGATCGGCGGTTCCGGCCAGCATCATCATCCCGATCACCGAAAACAGGACGAGCGCGAGCGATTCCGCGAAGTGGGCGACCGGGAACGATTCGTATGCGAAGACGACCGCCGCCAGACCGAGCCCGAGGATCGCCAGCTTGAAAAGCCTCGCCAGCGGATCGAGATCAATCATGCCGCCGAGGAAATTCCCGTCAACCGGGAAAAAAACCAGAGCGGCAGCCGCGAGGAACCCGCCGACCAATGTGAGTGCTGCCGCCGCCGTGCGGGCACCGGGCGCGGAGACCCCGAGACCGAGGACCAGCAGAGCAGTCAGGAGCAGGATGGATTCCGGAAGAAGTGCGGTCAGCATGTGAAAATGTACTTTGTGGAATTGGTCGCCGGCTGCCCGGCCTCATGGATGCTACGGATTCCGGGCGAGCGCATCAATCCACATTTTGCGTGCGCCAAAAGAAAGGGGCGGATTTCTGTTCGGTGAATTTTTTTAAAATATCTCACTCAAAATTGACCTGCGTCAATGAATAACTTTTCCATTGAACACAATATGCAGATCTTTCCGGGGCTTTCTTCCACAATATATTGATTTCCCACCGCAGTTTTCTAAATTCCGCCTGCCATGTCCAATCCGAATCCCACCACGATCCAGCCGTCGTCTGTCCTTGAAGAATACATCCAGCGCACGGATTGGCGGGTGAATGCGAATGCGAACCAGGGGTATTCGCTGGGGGGGATGATATTGAACGCGGCGGGGAAGCTGACCGCGAACTACTGGCTTGACCACATTTATCCGCCGCAGATCGGGCAGGCGCACCGGCATGCGGACATCCACCTGCACGATCTCGACATGTTCAGCGGCTACTGCGCGGGCTGGTCGCTGCGGCAGTTGCTGGCCGAGGGGTTCAACGGGGTGTCGAACAAAATCGAGTCGGCGCCGCCGAGGCACTATCGGACGGCACTCGGGCAGATGGTGAATTTTCTTGGGACGCTGCAGAACGAGTGGGCGGGCGCGCAGGCGTTCAGCTCGGTGGACACGTATCTCGCGCCGTATGTGCGGCACGACAACCTGAGCGACGAGGAGGTCGAGCAGGGGATGCAGGAATTTGTCTTCAACCTCAACGTGCCGTCGAGGTGGGGGACGCAGACGCCGTTCACGAACCTGACATTCGACTGGGTGTGCCCGGAGGATCTGCGGAACACGCCGGCGCTGATCGGCGGGAAGGAATCCGGGATGTGCTACGGTGAGCTGGAGAAGGAGATGGCGATGATCAACCGGGCGTATCTGCGCGTGATGTCGCGCGGCGACGCCCGCCAGCGGCTGTTCACGTTCCCGATCCCGACCTACAACATCACCGAGGACTTCCCTTGGGAGAGCGACACCGCCCAGCTCCTCTTTGAGGTCACGGCAAAATACGGGCTGCCGTATTTTCAGAATTTCCTCAACTCCGAGCTCCGCCCGAACATGGTGCGCTCGATGTGCTGTCGGCTCCAGCTCGACCTCCGAGAGCTTCTCAAGCGCGGCAACGGGCTCTTCGGATCCGCAGAGCAGACCGGATCGATTGGGGTCGTGACGATCAATGCTGCGCGTCTCGGCTACCTCTTCTCGGGCGATGAGGACGGGCTCATGGCCCGCCTCGACCACCTGCTTGATCTGACTTGCGAGAGCCTCGAGATCAAGCGCCGCGTGATCCAGGAAAACATGGATCGCGGGCTCTACCCGTTCACGAAGCGCTACCTTGGAACGCTGCGAAACCACTTCTCGACGGTCGGGATCAACGGCGTGAACGAATGCATTCGCAACTTCACGAAGGATGCCGAGCACATCGCGACCCCGTTCGGTCGCCGGTTCGCGCTCCGCCTGCTCGACCACATGCGCGAGCGCATGGTCGAGTTCCAGGAAAAGACCGGACATCTCTACAATCTCGAAGCCACGCCGGCCGAGGGCACGACCTACCGGTTCGCCCGCATGGACCAGAAAAACCTCGAGGGCATCATCCAGGCCGGAACCCCCGAGGCTCCGTATTACACGAACTCTACTCAGCTCCCGGTCGGCTGGACCGATGATCCGTTCGAGGCACTCCAGCACCAGGATGACCTTCAAAAACGCTACACCGGCGGCACCGTCCTCCACCTCTACATGAACGAGCGGATGTCATCCGCCCGCGCGTGCGGCGAGCTGATCCGACGGGTCTTTACGAACTTCCGCCTCCCCTACCTCACGATCACCCCGACGTTCTCGATCTGCCCGAAACACGGCTACCTTGCCGGCGAACACGAATTCTGCCCGGTCTGCGACCAGGAACTCATCCAAAAAAAATCCTCCTGCCGCCAGGAGGCAGCTTAGGAAAAATGCGAAATGGGGAATTCGATATGCGGGCCGCTTCGCGTCCGAGTCCGCGCTGAGCGCGCGCATTCCCCATTTTGCATTCCCCATTTCGCATTATTTTATGAAAACAAACCTGCCTGAAGACGAACGAACCCGCTGTGAAGTTTGGACCCGCGTGATGGGATACCATCGCCCGGTCTCTCAATTCAACGCGGGCAAGCAAAGCGAGCACCGCGAGCGTACGCCATTCCGCGAGGAGCGGACCGAGTTGCGCCGCGCGGCGTGACGCCGGGAGAAGAGGGACGCGGAGAGCCGGCACTTGGGCGAGGGGAAGGTTCCTCTCCCAGGCTGCCTGGCTCCAAGTCTGGCTGCCTTCAAATCGGCGGGTTCGTGCCGTTTACCACGGTGGACTTCCCCGGATGCCTGTCAGCCGTGATTTTTTGCCAGGGTTGCACCTGGCGGTGCGGGTATTGCCACAACCCGCACCTGCAGGCGTTCTGTGCGGGCGGGTGGGCGTGGGGGGAAATCCTCCGCCTTCTCGGCGAGCGGAAAGGCTTCCTGGAGGCGGTTGTTTTCAGTGGCGGGGAGCCGACCGCGCAGGCGGCACTGCCAGATGCCATCCGCGAGGTTCGCGGGCTTGGCTACAAGATCGGACTCCATACGGCCGGCATTTTTCCAGAGCTTCTCGCCGAGGTTCTTCCGCTCGTCCACTGGGTTGGCCTCGACATTAAGGCACCGTTCGACGGACGTCACGACCGGATCACCGGACGCGCTGAGTCGTTCGATGCACCTGCAGAGTCGCTCAGCCTTCTGCTCGCCTCGGGGGTTCCGCACGAGCTCCGCACGACCGTGCATCCGGATTTCCTTGGCCCGGACGACATCGCCGACATCGCGCATGCGCTCAGCGAGCGGGGAGCCGGGCCCGCAAAGCTTCAGCCGTTCCGTCCCCTTGGTCGCGCAAACTCCTAAGGAGCAGGATTCGTGTATCCCCCGCCCAGGGAATTCACCTCAGTCGGCCTTCAGCCCGATGAGGAGTTTGGCAGAAATAACACGATCAGACATGCTTGCATCAGCAAATCTTAAAAAGTTGCGCGCGGATTTGGATGCCCCCCTTATCGTTTGACACGCGGGGCTGGCTGGTCCAGCTTCCCGCTTCGAAAAATCGACTCTCCGCACAACTCACATGATGAACAAGTTTTTGAACCGCGTTCGCTGGACGAACAGCATTTTTTTGATCGGAACATTTGCGACCACTGTGACCGCAGTCCCGCTTTACATCTGGCGCTTCGGGCTCGACGGATTCCAGATTGCGCTGTTCTGGTTTTTCCTGATTTCCACCGGCATCAGCATCACGCTCGGCTACCACCGGCTGTTTTCGCATCTGACGTTCAAGGCGAAGTGGCCGGTGAAGCTGTTCACACTGCTCTTCGGGGCGGCGGCGTTCGAGGGGTCGGCGATCGCGTGGTCGGCCGACCACCGTCGGCACCACAAATTTGTGGATCAAGACGACGATCCCTACGACATTTCGAAGGGTCTTTTTCATGCCCACATCGGCTGGCTGCTCTTTCGCAGGGGGCCCGACACGCCGCTCACATGGGTGCGCGATCTCAAGAAGGACCGCCTCGCATGGTGGCAGCACCGGCACTACGTGACGATCGCCATCGGCATGGCGTTCGTCCTGCCCGCCGCCCTCGGCTGGGCATGGGGCGGCCCGGTTGCCGCGCTCGGAGCATTCCTCATCGCCGGCATCGCCCGCGTCGTGGTCGTCCACCACATGACGTTTTGCATCAATTCCCTCTGCCACTGGATCGGAGACCGTCCGTATTCCTCAGACTGCACGGCTCGCGACAGCGTGCTCATGGCGATCTGCACGTTCGGGGAGGGCTACCACAACTTCCACCACGAGTTCCAGCATGACTACCGCAACGGGGTCAAGCCGTGGCAGTTTGATCCGACGAAGTGGACGATCTGGTTGCTCTGTAAGCTTGGGCTTGTTGACGGGCTCCGCACGGTGCCCGAGGAAAAAATCCTCAAGGCGCAGATCGTCGAGCACGAGCGCCAGCTTCGCGCGCGCCTGATGGACCGTCCCGTGACCGGCCAGTTCGAAGCGATGCTCGGCAGTGCCCGCGCCCGCATGAACACCGCCTTCGAAAAATGGGAGGCCCTCCTGCTCGAATACCGCGCAGCCGCCAGCCGCCAAGGCGAGGTCTCGCGACGCGAGCTCACCCAGCTCAGGCGCGATGTCCGCCGCGCAGCCGACCAGCTCCGCGAATCTCTCGGAAGCTGGGCCAAGATCTGCCGCGAGCTCCCCGCGCCGACCGCCTGATCCCCGGCCCGCACGACGGAGGGGCCGCTTCATCTGACTGCGAACGGAGCCGTCCGTCGGTCGACGGGGTGGTTTTTCGCCTCAATCGCGGGGATCGAATGCGTCGCGCAGCGCGTCGCCGAGAAAGTTCAGGGCGAGGAGCGAAAGCGACATGCATGCCGCCGGAAATACCAGCAGCCACCAGAAGCTTTTCAGCGGGTTGATCGCCCCCGCGCCGTCGGCCAGCAGCGATCCCCAGCTCGCCTGCGGTGCTTGGATGCCGAGGCCAAGAAAGCTCAGGAACGACTCGTCAATAATCACCGCCGGGATCGTGAGCGTGAGGTAGACAAGGATCACCCCGCCAAGATTCGGAAGGAGGTGGCGGAGCAGGATCGCCACATGCGACTGCCCGAGAACCTTCGCCGCCGCGACAAACTGCCGGGATTTCAGGGAGAGAACCTGACCGCGCACGATCCGGGCCATCGTCAGCCACTCGATCACACCGAGCGTGACGATGAGGATCGCAATCCTCGACGACCTCACAAGCCAATCCCAGCCGATCCCCGACGCCCAGCCCTGGAGCTGGGAGTTGAAAGCGTTGATCGCGATGAGAATAAATATCAGACGCGGCACCGAGTAGAGAACGTCGACAACTCGCATCATCCATGCGTCCGTGCGCCCGCCCGCATACCCGGCAACCAACCCCCATGCGGTCCCGATAAACAGGCTCACGCCCGCGCCGCAGAGCCCGACGAGGAGCGACACCCGGCCGCCGACGAGCACCCGGTAAAACTGGTCGCGCCCGTTCAGGTCGGTCCCGAACGGATGCTCCCACGTCGGAGGCGCGTATTGGTTCGGACCCGGCTCGCCGAGCGAGGCGGGGAGGAACACCGGCCACACGATGCAGGCCAGCACGACCGCCGCAAGAATCCCCGCCGACACGAGGGCCGACGGGTTGCGCAGCATGCGCCGGATGGCCCGCGGGTCAGCCACTGATCCTCCTGTCAAGGAATCCGTAGGCCAAATCCACCGCGAGGTTGAAGAGCACGAGCAGCACGCAATACACGATCACCATCCCCCCGAGCAGGAACCCGTCGCGGTTCAGGATCGAGTGGACAAAAAATCCTCCCGCACCGGGGATGTGAAAAATCGTTTCGACGACGATCGATCCGGTGAGGAGGTGCGCGGCGAGCGGTCCGAGGTAGGATACGACCGGAAGGATGGCGATCCGCAGCGCGTGGCGATAGACGACCGCCGTCTCGCGCAAGCCCTTCGCGCGGGCCGTCCGCACGAAGTCCTGCTGCAGGGTCTCGGCCATGCTGCCGCGCATGAGCCGCGCGACTGCGGCCATCGCCGGAGCGGCAAGCGTGACCGCCGGCAGGATCATGTGCGCAATGCCGCCCCACCCGCCGACCGGCAGCCAGCGCAGGTCGAGCCCGAAGACCAGAATCAGGATCGGCCCGACGATGTAGGAGGGCAGTGAGATCGCCGCCAGCGCAAGAAACATCGCCGCAGAGTCCTTCCATGTGTGCCGGTGCATCGCCGCAAACGTTCCCAGCCAGACCCCGCCCAGCGCCGCCAGCACGAAAGCAACCCCGCCCAGGCACAGCGTCACCGGCAGCGTCTGAGCAAGGATCTCATTCACCGACCGGTTCCGATACTTTGTCGAGAGCCGCAGGTCGCCGCGCAGCAGGTCCGCGATGTAGCCGGAGTATTGCTGCCAGAGCGTGCCGTCGAGATGGTATTTCGCAAGAAGCTGCCGCTCGATCGCCTCAGGGATTTTTCGCTCGCCGTCAAACGGCCCGCCCGGCGAAAGGCGGATCAAAAGAAACGTGATCGAAACCACGCAGAAAAGGACAGGCACCAACGCCAACAGCCTGCTCAAAAGCGACGAACCCATGTCCCCAAAGTTTCTGCCCGCCCCGCCGCCGGATTGCAACCAGATACCATCTGCGGGGGCATTCCTGCGAGCTCGAAAAAGGCTGCCGGGGAGATCCACAAGCGCACGCACACAATGCGCACAAATCTTGTCAACCGGCGGGTTCCCGGCTCAATGTCTCACTCGAAATGTGCGAGTTTTCATCTGAGCTTCCGGTGATCGGAATCACTTCTGGCGACCCTGCGGGCATCGGCCCGGAGGTCGTCCGTGCGGCGCTCGCCTCGGGCGACCTTCCGGCAGGGTTCCGCTTCGAAGTTTGCGGCGACATGTCGGGCCATGTGCCTGGCAGGCCGACACCTGAAGGTGCTCGCGCGGCGTCGGACGCCCTGGAGCAGGCCGCAGGAAATCTCCTCTCCGGTCGCTGGAGGGCGGTCGTCACCGGGCCGGTTTCGAAAAATGCGCTTCATGGAGTCGGCTTTCCCTTCCCCGGACAGACGGAATTTTTTGCCGAGCGCGCGGGGGTTCTTGATTTTGCGATGTGCCTGACCGGGGGCGGGCTCACCGTCGCGCTGGTTACCGCGCATGTTCCGATGCGCGATGTGGCCGGGCTTTTGACCCGCGAAGAAATCGTTCGCGTGGGCGGCCTGCTCGCGGGGTTCCTGCAAAATACCATCCGACCCGACCCCCGGATCGCAGTCGCGGGGTTCAATGCCCACGCGGGGGAGGGGGGGGACATCGGGTGCGAGGAAATCGAAACCATCGCGCCCGCCGTCGCCGATTTGCAATGTGCCGGGAGGGGGGAGTTCTCGGGGCCGCATCCGCCAGACACGGTTTTTCGCAGGGCGCTTGCCGGGGAATTCGACGGCGTGCTCTGCATGTATCACGACCAGGGGCTCATCCCGCTCAAGCTCCATGCGTTCGACGAGGGAGTGAATGTCACGCTCGGCCTCCCGTTCGTCCGCACCAGCCCAGACCACGGCACCGCCTTCGACATCGCGGGGAGGGGACTCGCGCGTCCGGACAGCATGCTCGCCGCAATCCGCCTCGCCGCCCGGATGATCCGGCCTGCATGAAGCAGGCTCAATGGGAAATCCTCTCGCCCGGTCTAGGCGGAACGGCTGCGGCGGTGCTGGGATTTATCGTCGGGCATTGTCCGGCAGAGAGCAGTTGCATCGGACGCCGGGTTTGCGGCATGCTCGGGTGGATATGATTCGCAAATTTCTCGAAAACCATCCCGAGCTTGCAGGGTTTGCCGCAGGCGCAGATCTCGTTTCGCCGGCGGACGCGTCGCTTGCGTGCGCGCTTCTTGAGGAGGGCCAGTTTCATCTTTACGCCGACTGGGACGGGCCGGGGGTGAGGGACGCCGAGAAGCGGCATTTTCTGAAGACGCTTGCGACCGCGCACGGAGCGTATCCGGGCGGGCTTCCGAGCTACATTGCGAATGCGAGGAAGCTTCTCGCCGAGGCGTCGGCGGGGGGAAATCCGTTCGAGGGATGCTCGCCTGAGCAGCCGGATCTTGTGGATCTCTCCGGGTTTGGGGCGGCCTACGACGAGGCCGAGGCGGTCGGGCTGAAGTGCTTTGCGCATTCGGCGGTGGTGCTTGTGGCGGGCGGCCTAGGCGAGCGGCTCGGCTACCACGGGATCAAGCTCGACATCCCGGTCGAGGTCACTCGGGGCACGACCTACCTCGCGCACTATGCGGGGGTTGTGCGGGCGGCCTCGCAGCGGCTGGGGCGGCAGATCCCGCTCGTCATCATGACCAGCCGCGAGACCGACGACGGGACGCGCGCGACGCTGTCGGCGAACGGGAACTTCGGCCTTGTGGACGGCCAGATCACGGTTCTTTGCCAGGAGCTGGTGCCTGCGATTTCGGACATTGACGGCACGCTGGCTATGGAGGGGAAATACAACATCCTTCTGAAGCCTCACGGGCACGGGGACATCCACATGCTCCTGCACACGAGCGGCACTGCAAAGGCGATGGAGGCGGCGGGCGTGCGCTACCTGCTCTTCATCCAGGATACCAACGGGCAGGTCTTCAACGCGGCGCTGGCGGCGATCGGGGCGTCCGAGATGCACGGCTACGATTTCAATTCCATCGCAGTGAACCGGATCCCCGGTGAAGCGGTCGGCGGGCTGGCGACTCTCGTGCGGGCGGGCGCGCCGAGCCTCACGCTCAACGTCGAATACAACCAGCTCGATCCGCTGCTCCGCGCGACCGTGAGCCCGGAGGGCGATGTGCCCGACGTGCGCGGGTATTCGAGGTTCCCCGGCAACATCAACCTTCTGATCATCCGCCTCGCCCCCTACCTCCGGGTTCTGGAATCCTCGGGCGGGATCATCGCCGAGTTCGTGAACCCGAAGTTCTCGGACGCCGCGCGTACGCAATTTAAAAAGCCGGCGCGCTTGGAAACGATGATGCAGGATCTCCCGAAGCTGTTCACGTCGGGCGAAAAAGTCGGCGTCACAATTTTCGACCGGGCATGGTGTTTCAGCGCCTGCAAGAACAACCTGGCCGACGCCGCCGCGAAGGTTGCCGTGGGCGGGCCGCCGGAGAGCGCGTCGAGCGCGGAAAACGATTTCTACCTCGCCGGTCGGATGCGGCTTGCGCAGGCCGGGATGGACGTTATGGCCGGGTCCGCGCGACCGATCCGGGGGGTGCCGTTCGTGGCCGGGCCGCGCGTGATATTGCGTCCGTCGTTTGCGCTCACGCTGGCCGACGTGCGCGAGCGGATCCGCGGCGGCGCGATCTCCGGCGACTCGACGCTGATCCTCGAAGGCGACGTGCGGCTGGAAAATGTGACGGTATTCGGCGGCGCGACGCTGGTCGTGTTGGCTGCCCCGGGCGAATCGCTCGCGCTCCGCGACCTCACGGTTTCCGACGGCCCGACATTTTCGCTGCAGGAACTCACCGACGCGGAAATGGCGTCCGAGGACGTTCCGGAATTTCTCCGGATCCGGGGGTATCGCATTGTGGACGGCGGGGTTGTCGCGCGGGGGTCCGCGAACCCTTGACCACACGCACGCAGCCGCGCACCGCACGACATTGAACCCGTCCGACCCGCTCTTCCTCATCGCCGGCAGCGGCGGGTATCCGCTGCTCGTCATCGAATGCGCCCGTGCGTCCGGGGTCCGGCGGATCGTCGTCGCCGCGTTCGAGGGCGAGACGTCACCGGAGGTCGAGGCGCTCGCCGACGAGGTCCATCGGATGCGGGTCGGCCAGCTCGGGAAGCTGCTCGATGCGGCGAAAAAGTCGGGCGCGAAGCGTGCGATCATGGCCGGCCAGATTGCTCCCGGCAACCTCTTCGACCTGCGGCCGGACCTCCGCGCGCTCGTGATCCTGGCGCGGCTGAAGCGTCGGAATGCGGAGACGCTTTTCGGTGCGGTCGCCGACGAACTGGCGTCTGCCGGGCTCACGCTCCTGCCGGCGACCGAGTTTCTGGGCGAGCACATCGCCGGGCGCGGGCACATCGCCGGGCCGCGAGCGAAGCCTCGCGTCGTCGCCGACATGGAATTCGGATTCCGGATTGCGAAGGAATCGAGCCGGCTCGACATCGGTCAGACGGTCGTCGTGAAAAATGGGACCGTCCTTGCGGTCGAGGCGTTTGAGGGCACGAACGAGGCGGTCCTGCGGGGCGGTCGGCTCGGGCGCGGCGGCGCGTGCATGGTCAAGGTCTCGAAGCCCGGGCAGGACATGCGTTTCGACGTGCCGGTCATCGGCACGAAAACGCTCGAAACGGCATCCGAGGCAAAGATCTCCGCCATCGGGGTCGAGGCCGGATCAACCCTTCTCCTCGACGCGCGGCTCGTCTCCGCCGCCGCAGCATCGCTTTCCATCTCAATTTACGGATTATGAAAACCATTCGCACCGGGGTCGTCGGGGTCGGACACATGGGCATCAACCACGCCCGGATCTACGGCGAGATCGCGGGGTCGTCGCTTGCGGCGGTCTATGACGCCGACGGCGCGGCCGCCGCCGCCGCCGCGGCAAAATACCACACACGGGCAGCCGGCTCGCTCGAGGAATTTGCGTCGCTCGTGGATGCCGCGACGATCTGCACGCCGACCGTCACCCACCACGAGATCGGGCGGACGCTTCTCGCGATGGGGAAGCACCTCCTCATTGAAAAGCCGATCGCCGACACGCCCGCCCGGGCTCACGAGCTTTCTGAGCTGGCCGCTGCGAACTCATGCGTCCTTCAGGTCGGGCATGTCGAGCGGTTCAACCCGGTGCTCCATGCGCTCGAGGCCCAGCTCCAGAACCCACGCTTTCTTGAGGTCACCCGGCTCTCGCCGTATCCGAACCGCAGCACCGACATCGGGGTCGTCCTCGACATGATGATCCACGACATCGAAATCATCCTGCACCTTGTCCGCTCGCCAATCCTCTCGATGGACCCGGTCGGGATCTCGGTCCTCGGCCGAGGCGAGGACATCGCAAACGTCCGGTTCCGGTTTGAAAACGGCTGCGTCGCCAACCTCACCGCCAGCCGGATCAGCCAGGACCGGGTCCGGAAAATCCGTGTCTTCCAAGAAAATGCCTACCTCTCGCTCGACTACAAAAACCAGTCCGGCTACCTCCTCCGCCTCGCACGCGACGACGAGCGCGCGAGCTCGGGGATCGGGAAGCTCATCGGGCTGGCGACCGACTCGAAGATCGTCACCGACTTCAGCGGACGCCGGATCGTGCGCGAGCCGGTCGAGGTCGAAAAGGGGGAGCCGCTGAAAATCGAGCTCGAGTCATTTGTGCGCTGCGCCCGCGAGGGGCTCAAGCCGCGCGTCACCGGACAGGCCGCCGCCAACGCGCTCGGCATCGCGCTCGACATCACCCGCCGGATCGAGGAGGCCGACCCGCGGAACGCGCCCACCCATACCACGTGAACCGCTCCCGCAACACATGATCGCCATCGCCGCCATGTCTCACGCACGAGTCATCGGTGCCAACGGAAAAATCCCGTGGCACATCCCGGATGATCTCAAATTTTTCAAGCGCACGACCCTCGGGCACATCGTCGTCATGGGCCGGAAGACATATCAATCGCTCGGCCACCCGCTGCCCGGACGCGAGAACTGGGTTGTTTCGCGGGCGGCGGCATTTGGCGGCGTGCGGATGATCAGCGACGTCCGCGAGGTCGTGCCTCCCGGCGACGGGCGCGAGGTCTTTGTCATCGGGGGTGCCGAGCTCTACGCGGCACTGCTCCCGCAGTGCCGGGAGATCCTTCTCACGCGGGTTAGCGTGGAGGCCGAGGGCGACACATGGTTCCCGGCGTTTGAGGCGGATTTCGACGCGGGGGAAATCGTGCAATCGGGCGATGGCTACGAGATCCGCAGGCACCGGCGGGAGCGCGGCGATCCTGTGTGACCGAGCGAGCTCCGGCCAAGATTCGCAGGAGAAATCAGGCCGGAAATTCCAGAGCGCCGGACGCGATGATCACGCGACTCGCGGGCTAGGCACTTCATGCGCGGAGTTCCTTTCTGGTCTCCCGTGCTCCCGGGGCTGTCGGAGCCCGCAGCGAGCGCACTTCGCGCGGAGTCAGGTGGCGAAACGAACCGCTCGGGATCCGGGCGTCAGCAATGCTGCCGATCCTGATGCGCCGGAGGCGTTCGACCTCGTAGCCGAGGCGGTGGAACATGAGCCGGATCTGGCGCTTGATCCCCTGCCTGAGAACAACCCGCACACGGTCTGGTGCCAGCACGCGCAGGCTCTCGAATCTGCCGCGGCCGCCTTCGATGAAGATTCCCTTCAGCAACTTTGCCGTGTGCGCAGGATCGAACGCCTTGTCGAGCCCGACCTCGTATTCCTTTTCGATTTCGTGCGAGGGATGGGTCAGCCGCTGGGCAAGGTCGCCGTCGTTCGTCAAAAGCAGAAGTCCCTCGCTGTCCCGGTCGAGCCTGCCAACATGGCACAGCGCGCCAAACTCGGGCGGAAGGATCGTGTAAACCGTGCGGCGTCCGAGCTCGTCGGAACGCGTCACCACATACCCGCGCGGCTTGTTGAGCAGAAGATAAACCGAGCGGGACGGACGGATAACCCGCCCGTGGACCCGGACGTCGTCGTCGGGGCCGACCTGAGTGGCCAGCTTCTCGACGCGGCTTCCGTTGACCGCCACCGCACCCGAGGCGATCAGCGCGTCGCAAGCGCGACGGGAACCCAGCCCTGAAGCGGCCAAAAAGCGGTTCAGCCGCATGGCGGAGCCGGAGATGCTTAATCCTCGGGCTTTGTCTTCGGAAGTCCGATTACCCGTTGGCCGTCCTTGAACTGCCCGCGCTTCTTGAGAAGTTCCACGCGCTCGAACCGCTTCAACACGCTGCGCTTCGCTTGGATCGCGCCTTTTCCTTTTAAACTGGGATGCTGACTCATAAAAATTGATGGACGTGGAGACTGGCCCCTGCTCTGAGAAAATGCAACCGCATTTTGGGTGCATTTTTGGCCCGTCGCGCAGATTCTGGGAGAAGGCACAAAAGCGTGGATTCCGCAAGCCTCTGCGCCAGGCCCCCCCGGGATGCCGCGGGCGCATCCCGCAGCGAACTTCTGGACGGTCAGACCGTGCGGACGAGGTCGGCTTTCGGGAAGCGGACTTTCGGGAGGGTTGCGTATTTATCGCCGTCGGCGCGGTAGCCGGCCGGGCAGGCGACGACGGTTTTAAAACCCATGGCCGGCAGGCCGAGGATCTCGTCGTATTTTTCGGGATTCATCCCTTCCATCGGGCAGGTGTCCACTCCGATGAGGGCGGCGGCGGTCATGAAGTTTCCGAGTGCGACATAGGCCTGGCGTGCGGCCCACTCGAGGACCCATTTCGAGCGCGGGCCGTTGAGAATATCCACCGCCATCATATCCTTGTAGAACCCGAGCGACTCGGCGGTAACCCCGCGGACCTCGGCGATGCGCGCGATATACCGGTCAACGAATGCCTCATCCACGCAGGTCCGGATCGCAAAAACGACATGGTGCGAGCAGTCGGTGACCTGCGGCTGGTCCCACGAGTGCGGCCGCAGCGCGGCTTTCACTTCCGGGTCGGTGACGACAAAAAACTGCCACGGCTGGAGACCGTAGGACGAAGGGGAGAGGACAAGCGCGTCCTCGAGTGCCTCCCATACGGGTGCGGGAATCTTGCGCGAGGGGTCGAATTGCTTTGTCGCGTAGCGCCAGTTGAGTGCCTCGATGAGTGCGGAGGGTTCAAGGAAGGTCATGCCGGGAAATGGACACCCTTCCCCGCGCGAACGCAAGCCGGTAATCCGGCGGGGGAGCTTCCGCTGCGGCCTTCACCGGCGGTTGAGGCGGCGGATCGTCTGGCGGACGCCGGCCTCGGCTGCGCGGATTTCCGAGAGCAGGCGGGTGGACGAGATCGAGACCGCGCCAAACGACTCGACGGTCAGCCGCTCGAGCCGGTCGTCGGTCGCGACCGTCACGTCGTAATCTGGCGCATACTTCGCGGCAAGTCGCTCGATGATCGCGTCGGCGGTCTGTCCGGATTTCGAGTAGAAGACGCGAATCGCGGCGGGCTCTGCGCCCGCCGACGCCTTGGGCCCCCGGCCGTCGAAGACGACCGCAACCGTCCAGTCCGAGGCATCCTGCAGGGACGTGAGCATGCGCACGAGCGACTCGCGCACCGACGGGCCCCGCGACGCGTAGTCGGCGGCCAGCTCTGGCCATTGGAAAATCATGCTGTGGCCGTCCACGATGAGAATCTTCGGCTTCATCGGGGGGGATGCCGACTACTTTGCGTCGGGCAGGATTTTTGTGCCGAGCCGATGGATCCCGTCGCCCGCAAATTTGCTGACCGGGTAGGATTTTCTGGCCTTGAGATACCATGCGAGCGACGAGCCCGGGCGGTTGGCTGCCTCGCCCTCCTCCGCCTTCTGGATCGCACGCACGAATTCCGGCACCTTGGTGGTGAGCTCCGAGCGGAGGCTGTTGAGCTTGTTGTCGTCGGGGAACTCGCGCAACGCGAGCTCCGCGCTCTCCCATGCGCCGGCGATGTCCCCACAGTCTTCGAGCTTGCGCGCGCCCATGATCGCGGCCTCGACCGACGCCATGTCGTCAAGGATTTTTGCGAGCTGCTTCTGCTTGTCCGGGAACATCGCGGTTGCGGCGATAAAGCGGAGCTTGTCGTCAAAAATCTGGCGGAAATTTTTTTGGCTGACGAGCTGGTCGAAGTCGGTGATCGCGAGGTTCTGGATGTCGGACTGGCTGAAGATCCTCGTGCCGACTTCGGCGAGCGCGGGGTTGCGCGGCCAGATTTCAGCGGCCGCTCGCAGCTCGGACTCCATCGCGGCCTTGTCTCCACTGACGGCCGCGTTGCGGGCCTTTGCGAGGTGCATCGCGCTGACGGTCTTCGCGGTCTCGATTTTTGCGAGCGGCTTGCCGGCGTCGAAGTCGCCGGCGATTTCACGGATTTCGTTGACCAGTTTTTCCGCTTCGGTGAGGTCGTTGACCTCGAGCGCGGCGAGGAGCCGGTTTCCCTTCTGTGTGAAGTCGAGCGCGCGGCGCTTGTCCTCGCGGCTCAGGAGCCGGACCTTTGGAAGAAACTCGCCCAGCGCGAACGTCTCGGCGAGCCGCTCGGTCGCGCTCTTCATCTCGTTTTTTTCCAGAAGGAACTTGTAGGCCTCGATCCCCTCGTTGACGTCGCGGATCGCCTCGTTCGCGAGACCGTCGAGCTGGCTGAGCGAGTTGATGAGCTTGCTGACCGCTTGGGCGGCGGTGGCGGCACCGCCGACCATGCTCTCGATGCCGACGTTCTCGACGCCCATCTTCATGCCCTGCGCCGAGAACGACTGGCCGGACGGCACGTAGGTTCCCCCGCCGCCGCCCGTGCCGTTCGCCCCGGTTCCCGCCCCGACATACCCGCCGCCTTTGGCTTCGCCTGAGACCTTCGGATCGAACTCCGCGTTGAACTTCGCCTGCCCGGCGTCCTTGTTCGCCGGAAGCTCATTCACCATCTTCTTGAAGACCTCGATCGAATTATCGCCGTCGGTGTAGAGCGCGCGGTAGAACCGGTTCGCGATGATGACGTGCTCGAACCTCCGGGTCGCGAAGAACTGCATGATGAGCGCCTGGAGGTAGCCCTTGGCGGTGAGCTCGAGCGATGCCATGCGGGCCTTGTTGTTTTCGATCGTCTGGCCGACCTCCGAGAGCTGGCGCTTCGACCTCGCCACGCGGGCGTCACGCGCGAGCTTCTGGTTCTCCTGCCCGAACGCGTCGTTTTTCGCTGCTTTTGGGGTGAGGGTGTTGCCGGCGGCGGCAACCTCGTTGTTCCATTCGGCCGTGGCGCGCTGCTTCTCGAGGAGCGTATTTTCGCGCTTCAGCCGCTCGACTTGGGCGAGCGTGTTTTTTGCCGAGTAAATCGCGTCGGAGAGCGTGCTGCAGAGGTTCGCGTCGTCCCGGTATTCCGACGCCTTTTTCAGGAGGGAAAATGCGGCGTCCTGGTTGGCCTTCGTCGCCTTGCCTGGCGTGAGGAGGTCCATGATTTTGTCAATCGTGCGGCGGTAGGCGACGTCGGCCGAATCGGTTGCCGACGGGGCGTTGAGGTATTTTTCGAACCGCGCGCGGAACAGCCGGTTGTCGTTGATGTTCCAGAGCTTTCCGTCGTAGGACATCGTGTCGCTGCCGGGGTCGAAGTGCGGGACGTCGCGCCCGATGAACCCCTCGTTCATCTGCCCTGGCCGCGCCCCACCGGTCGCGGCTTGCGAATCGCCGTCGGATGCCGCCCACGCGGCGGACGCGCAGAAAATGATCGCGGGAAAAATCGTGCGTTTCATGGCTGCGAGACCTTCTTGGTTTTGAGGATTCCGTTTTCGTCCACCTCGACGACGAAGAGCAGCTTCTGACCCTTCTGGATATTGGTGGCATTGAACTCAGCGGTGACGAGGATCGGGAGCGTCTCGTCGGCGACCTCGACCGCGATCAGGCGGCCGGACGATGGGGACCAGGCGAGCGCGTCGGAGACCACGCCAGTCGCCTGAAAGACGTTTCCGCGCAGACTGTTCGCATTTTCCATGTAGGCGGGGACGTCGAGCGCGGGGACCGAGCTTTTCGTCTCGGGTCCTGGCGAGAGGAAAAATCGCGACCCCAGAAACGCGGCGACCACTAGCACGGCGACCAGCACGATCAAGAGCGGCTGCGGGGAGGATTTTTTTCGGCGTGCCATCGGGAGCTATTAACTACGCTTGAGCGGGCACGAGTTCAAAGGGAAAAGGGCGCATGAACAAAAATGCGGATTGGGAAATGAAAGAAGTCCGATCAGGAAAAAGGTTGCCCATGCTTTGATCGTATGGTTTGACCTGAGCGGGGTGTTTTCGAGCGTCCCAATGAAAAACGCCAAACAGACACAAAACTATGTCCACCGAATCAAAAAACACCGGCAATCCCGACAGGGTGCTGTCCAAAAATTCCGACCCGAAGCCCGACGCTCTCGACGACCTCGGCGAGCTCCCGCATTCCTACGGCACGGACACGATATTTCTTGTCGCCCAGGAACCTCACTGGGTGTTCACCTATTGGGACATTGACATCGCGCTTCATCCCGGCGGCAAGACGTTCCTGAGAGTCTTTGTCGGCGACAAGGTCGAGAGCGAAATCGAGGTCCCGTTTGAGACAAGAAACTGGTATATCCCGGTCAAGGAGGCTGCCGCCGAGTATTCCGTCGAAATCGGCTACTACCGCAGCGACCTGTGGAAGGCGATCGCCAAGTCCGTCACGATCCGCACCCCGCAGGAAAAAATGTCCGACTCCGGAGATTTTGACTGCGCGACGATCCCCCTGCACATGAGCTTTCAGAAGCTCATGGAAAACATCCAGACGACGATGCGCGACGGCGAGACGCTGATTCAGGCACTCGGTCGGCTTCAGCGCGATGGCAAGCTCCTTGCGCTGGATTCCGGGAGCGGCCTCGCAATCAGCCCGGACGAGCGGGTTGTCCTCGAAGCACTTCTCGGAAAGGATTTTCTTGCGGAGATTTCCAGCGGGAAGATGGGAACGGAGGAGATGACATCGAAGATCCAGGCCCGCCTCGGCGAGCATCTCCATTCGGGGGGAGCCAGCGAAGTCCTCTCAAAAGTCCCGTGGGGACCGGCTGAAAGCAGCCTCTTCAGCGCTCTGAGCGCGATCGCAAGCTCGACCTCATGGTCATCCGGCGCGCTTTCGAGCTGGGCGGCAGCCGCACTGACGAGCTGGGCTGCAGCAGCCCAGTCGTCATGGGCGGGGAAGGGAGGGGAGCTTTCGTCTGCCGGCAGCCAGTCCTCATGGGGAGCCGCCGCGCTCTCGAGCTGGCTGCAGACCGCGCGCTCGTCATTCGAGCAGTCGGGCGAATCCTCATGGGGAGCCGCCGCGCTCTCGAGCTGGCTGCAGGCCGCGCGCTCGTCGTTCGAGCAATCGGGCGAATCCTCATGGAATGCCGCTGCGCTCTCAAGCTGGAACCAGGCCGCAAACTCTTCATGGGCGGGCGCAGCTCTCTCAAGCTGGAACCAGGTCGCAATGTCGAGCTGGTCGGAAGCCGCGATGTCAAGCTGGAGCCACGCCGAAACGAGCAGCTGGGGTGGCTCGGAAAATATCGGATCGTTCGGCGCCATCGCGCGCGAGTTTTTCATGCACGTCAACGCGGAGGTCATCTTCTACGGGGGAACCCACCGCGACGCCAAGGTCACGGTTGACGGCAAGCCGATCACGCTCGGCCCGGACGGCACGTTCCGCTACCATTTTGTCTTCCCCGACGGAAACTACGAGATCCCGATCATCGCGGTCTCGCCCGACGGAGTCGAGTCGCGCTCTGCTACCCTGAGGTTCGAACGCGCGACATCGCGTGTCGGCGACGTCGGCCATACCGACCAGCCGCCGCTCATCGCCCCGATGGGCGGGGAATAGCTGAAGCCGCCGTGCAGGTGCCCGACCTGTGTTCGTAGAACAAGGGCATGAAAAAAAACTTCCGTCCGTCTGTCGCCAAACCAGTGCCCGACCGCCGGGTGCGCGAATTTCTGACATGGCTTGCCGCCGAGCGGAATGCCTCGCCCCGCACCGTCGTCACCTATCGTACCGCGATTGAAGCGTTCCGCAGATTTCGCCCGGTCGGCTTGTGGACGACACTCTCGGCGGACGACTACCGGGCGTGGATGCTCGATATGATGGACCGGAAGATGGCCCGCACCAGCGTGCGGCTCAGGCTCTCGGCTCTCCGGGCGTTTCACTCGTTCCTCCTCGTTCGCAACGAGGTCAAAAAAAACGTCCTGAGAGACGTTCAGCTTCCGAAATCCAGGCGTCCGCTCCCGCGCTTCATGACCCCGCCGCAGGTCGAGGAACTGATCGCCGCGCCGGAGAAATCCGAAAAATCCCAGCAGGCGGCGACATGGGCGGCCGCGCGCGACACCGCGATCATCGAGTTGTTTTATTCAACCGGCATGCGGATCTCCGAACTCGCCGGGCTCGATGTTGGCGATGTGGATGTGATCGGCGAGACCGCGCGGGTCACCGGCAAGGGCGGACGCGAGCGAATCTGCCCGGTTGGCGGGCCTGCGCTCGTGGCAATCTCGCGATACCGACAGGCCGCCCGCGCGCACTCTGGACCGCTTTTCCTCAACAAATCTCGGCGCAGGCTCTCCGCCCGCAACATCTGGGCGATGATCCGCAAGCGGCTCGTCGAGGCCGGCCTGCCCTCAAACCTTTCCCCACACAAGCTCCGCCACAGCTTCGCAACCCACCTCCTAGACAACGGAGCCGACCTTCGCAGCGTCCAGGCACTCCTCGGACACGCCAGCCTCTCGACCACCCAGATCTACACCCACGTCACCGTCGAACGCCTCAAACGCGCCTACGAATCCGCCCACCCGCGAGCATGACCGGCACCCGACTAAGGAGCTTAGCAGAAATAACATGATACAAGATGCGCCGGAATTTTTCCGCCAGCCAAGGCGCGACGAAGGAGCATAGCCCCACTTCGCGGACTGGAGGGGTTGGAAGGCCGGAGGGCCGCTATTTTGCG
>DYRS01000011.1:25902-27102 GCA_020718585.1 Chthoniobacter flavus | reverse complement strand
ATTATCTATCTCACTCTGATTCCGTGGGTTTTGCATGGCTGGGCATTGGCCCTGTTTTTCTTTTTTATACTTTTTTTACAAATTAGCCAAATGAGACCGGTCCGGAGGATTTGCACGTCGGGCGGGGTGCTGCGGACGATGCGGCGAGAAACACGGACCGGACGCTTGCTTCGGAGGCTTCGGCGGCGGCGCGGCATGAATCGAATTCCGGAGCGACCTGCGCGAGGTCCGCGCCCAAGAAGCCGAGCTTGACGCGCACTGGCCCGTGGGGAGTTTCGACATCGCGAAATTCGCGCCGCAGCTTGCGGCGGCGGGCGGGCCGGATCCGCACGCCGAACGATGTCGTCTCGACTAGGATCACCCGCGCGAGAACGTCGGTCAGGCCGGGCTCGCAAAGCACCGTGAGAACGAAACCCGGACGACATTTCTTCATCTGCGCGGGGGTGAAAAAAACATCCAGCGCGCCGGCGGTGAAAAGCCGGTCCATCGCCGCCGCCGCGAGTTCCGGCGTGATGTCGTCGAGGTTTGTCTCGATGACGGAAATTTCGTCCTCGTCGGCCGGCGTGTCGGATTCGCCGAGCACCGCGCGGAGGACGTTCGGCCGCGGTGGGGTGTCGCGTGTGCCTAGCCCGTAGCTGGTGCGCGATACCGTCATCTCCCCCATCGGACCGAATCGTGTGCAGAACTCCGCGAGGATCGCGGCTCCGGTCGGCGTGATAAATTCGTTGTCCTCCGCTACCTGGCGGAACGGAACCCCCGCAAGGATCTCCAGCGTAGCCGGAGCGGGGATCGGGAACCTCCCGTGCGCGCAGGTGATCCATCCCGTGCCCTCAACCAGAACCGACGCCTCGACCTGCAGCGGTCCGAGCGCATGAAACCCGGCGCACGCCGCCACAATGTCGGCGATCGAATCTGCCGCGCCCACTTCGTGGAACCCGACCTCCTCCGCCGGAAGCCCGTGGATTTTCCCCTCGGCCACCGCAATCCGATGGAAAACCGCCAGCGCGCGGGATTTTACCTCCGTCTCCAACTGCGACGTCTCCAGAAGGCGGCGGATTTGCGAATACGTCCGCTCGTGCGGGTGCTCGTGCGGGTGCTCGTGCGGGTGCTCGTGCGGGTGCTCGTGCGGGTGCTCGTGCACATTGAATTTTGTTCCCGAGATATTTTGTTTTGTACCGCGCGCGAAGTGCGCGTGGATTT
>DYRS01000011.1:0-25802 GCA_020718585.1 Chthoniobacter flavus | reverse complement strand
GATTTTTTCACACTTCTTCCGTGTGCGCAATCCCGGCCCGACATCCCGGCCCGACATCCCGGCCCGACGGAGGGCCAGCAATTCGCACAGGCGCGGACATTCACAAGCCGCAATGTGAAGGCCCCTTACTGCGGGCCAGATGCGCGCCAGGCGTCCGAGATCTCGCGGATCAGCCGGGGTCCCCGGTAAACGAAACCGGTGTAGATCTGGACGAGCGACGCGCCGACCTCGAGTTTTTCGGCGGCGGCAGCAGCGTTCATAACTCCGCCGGATGCGATGATCGGGAGTGCGGTGCGCGAGCGGAGGAGGCGGAGCACTTCGGTCGAGCGGGCGCGAAGCGGCGCACCGCTGAGACCGCCCGACTCGTCGGGTTCGGGCGCGATCGCCGAGTGGTCGAGCGTGGTGTTTGTCGCGATGAGGCCGTCGAGCGCCTCGGCCTCCGCGAAGTCGGCCATCTCTCGCACGGCATCGTCCCCGAGGTCGGGGGCGATTTTCACGAGTAGCGGCTTTGAGGCGTTGATCGCCCGGAGCGTGCGGACGATTTCCGCAAGCGCGGTCGCTTCCTGGAGCTGGCGCAGGCCGGGAGTATTCGGAGAGCTGACATTGATGGCGAAATAATCTCCGAACGGGAGGAGCCGACGGAAGCTTGCTGCGTAGTCGCCCGGTGCCTCCTCGAGCGGGGTGACCTTCGATTTTCCGATATTCATCCCGACCGGGATTCCCGGCCACCTGCCGGACGCCTTCACCGCCTCCAGACGCGCCGCAATTTTTTCCGCGCCGTCGTTGTTAAATCCCATCCGGTTGAGCAGCGCGTGCCGGGCGGGGTAGCGGAAACATCGCGGACGGTCGTTGCCCTGCTGCTCGAGCGCGGTGATCGTCCCTGCCTCGACGAACCCAAATCCGAGTGCCTCCCACGCACCCAGCACCTCCGCATTTTTATCCATCCCGGCTGCGAGCCCCACCGGATTCGGAAACTCGATCCCGAAGAGCCGTACCGGGCGCGATGCGGCGTCCCCAAACAGCGCGCGCAAAACTGGGGCGGGCGTCATCCCCAGCCCGGTCATGGCGAGCTGGTGGGCGGTCTCCGCCTCAAGGCGGAACAGGCACGGACGAACGATGTTCCGGTAAATGTTCATGATGGGATGCCGGACGCGGCACGCCGTCCGATGGTCCGAGCCAACGTAGCCGGTTTGCGACCGACGGCAAGCCCGCAGGCCAACCCCGAATCCGCGCGAAGATCATTGGGCGCATCTCTGAGGTGCGCATGCTGCCGGGAGCTCCTCGCAGATCGCGATCTTCGTGGCTCCGGTCGAAATGGCCACGTTGCCCACGCTGCCTAGAACGATCTGAATTTTGGAAAGATCCTCCTCGAAAGAGATCGAGACGATCACCCGGCCTTCGCCTTTGATCTGTCTGGGATCAACGAGCGTGCAGCCTGCGCCTGGCTCTGCGCGGCTGCATACTTTTGTCTGCCGGAAAGCCGCTCAGACAGGCACCTCGAGACCTTCGGCTTCCGCCAGTTTACGCTGATTCCCGTCAAAGGTGAGGAAATGCGTCGCCTTCATGAGACGGGCACTGGCTACATGGAGAATATCAAAACCTCTGTGACCGCCTGTCAGGGTGCGGATTGATGAGATCCGCCTTGCTTCATCGATGACGTCGGCAAGATTGGAAGTCGCCACGATCAAGCGTCCCTGGGAAACCGCCGCCTCAAATCCGGCCCAGTAGCGCGCAGAGGCCCCACTGGGAATCGCGCCGCGAAACTCCGAAAAACGCATGGCGTTTCCAAACTCAAAATGAGTCAGGCTGTTCAGGTAAAGTGCCGTCCTGTTCCTGGAAGCCCATGCCACGGCCTTCTGGCTGTGGGCGTCGCTCCCGTAGAGCGAAAAGAGGAAGCTGGTGTCACAAACGATTACCATCGCCCGCCAGCCTCCGCCAAAATCTCGGCCGATTGCTCGGCACTCAACACCGTATCGCCAGAGCGGTCGCGCAGCACCTCGGGACTGGATGCCCAATCCACCACCTGCGCGGCCGGTGCTGTCTCCGGGCTCAGCCTTGCGATAACCGCACCTCGCTGGGTGATGAGCACATCTTCCCCTGCGCTGATCCACCGCAGGACGCTTGTATACTTGTTTCTCAAATCTCGAACCGATGCCGTTTTCACTGTAGCACAATAATGGAGCCGAAACCCTTAAGGTCAATGGAAAATCTTCCGGCAATTTTTTCCGCTCACGTCCCCCTGGTCGTCGGACATGAATGCCTAGCGCGGAGACCTGACGCCGAAGGAAATTCCTCGTCGGTCGGGCTTTGCTCGGTCATCGCCAGCTTCCTTTTCCGTCCGACACTAGCGAAATAGCTGGTCCTCGAGGAGAGTTTCCGCCAGCAATGGCGCGACATAGCAGCATGTCAAACGACCAAGTGCTAATCCTGAAGCTTCGCAAGGAAATCGAGGAGCACGACCGCCGGTATTATGCCGATGGCACGTCGGCGGTTTCCGACTACGAATACGACCGGCTGTTTGTCGAGCTGACCGCCCTCGAAAAACTGCACCCGGAGCTGGTCGTGCCGGATTCCCCGACCCAGCGGGTCGGCGGTGCCCCGGTCGAGGGATTTCCGCGCATCGAGCACGTCCAGCCGATGCTCTCGCTCGAGAAAGTTGATGCGGCGGACCACCCGGATAACCAGGAGGAGCCGGATCGCGAAATGCGCAACCGTCGGCAGGACGAAAACACTTTGCCACGGCTCGTCGAGTTCGACAGGACGATCCGCAGGCTCCTCGGCCGCGACCGCGTCGAATACATCATGGAGCCGAAGGTGGACGGCGTTTCGATCGGCGTCCACTACCGCCACGGCAGGCTCGCGCTCGGGGTCACGCGCGGCGACGGACGGTTCGGCGATGACATCACAGCAAACATCCGAACGATCCGCGGGATCCCGCTCCGGCTGGAAATGGCAAACCCGCCGGCACTGCTGGAGGTCCGCGGCGAGGCCTACATCTCGACGGAGGATTTTGAAAAGCTCAACGCCGGGATCGAAAGCGAGGGCGGTCGGGCATTTCCGAACGCGCGAAACGCGACGGCCGGCACCCTCAAGCAGCTCGATCCGCGGCTCGTCGCCCGCCGGCCGATCAGCGCCGTCTTTTATGCCGTCGGTGCCTGCGAGGGAATCGCGTTTGGATCGCGCGCCGAGATGCTCGAGGCCCTGAAATCGTTCGGCATGCCGACCCAGTGCTGCTGGTGGGTTTGCAAGGACATTGACGAGGTGCTCGCCCGCTACCGGGACGTCGTCGTCTGCGCCTACGACGAGCGGCGCGACCTCCGGACCCGGCTGCCGTATGAGATTGACGGAGTCGTCATTTCCGTCAACAGCACCGCCGACTCGGCCCGGATCCCTTCAAAAACCCGAGCCCCCGGCAACGCCATCGTCCACAAGCCGGTCCCGTGGATCACTCCCGCCGAAACCGCCCTGCGCGGCATCACGATCCAGGTCGGCCGCACCGGCGTCCTCACACCGGTCGCCGAACTCGACCCCGTCTTCATCGCCGGCAGCACGGTCTCCCGCGCCACGCTTCACAACGAGGACGAAATCCTCCGCAAAGACATCCGCATCGGTGACACAGTCGTCGTCCGCAAGGCGGGAATGGTCATCCCCGAAGTCCTCGAGCCCGTCAAATCGAAGCGTCCGGCCGATGCCAAGGCATTCGATTTGTTCGCGTTCACCGGCGGAAAATGCCCGGCCTGCGGCGGCCCGATCGCGAGGGATATCGCCTCCGGCGGCGGGAAAGAAACGGTCGCCTGGCGGTGCCAGAACGTCGCTGGCTGCCCGGCCCAGCTCACCCGCCGGCTCGAATACTTCGCGCACCGCAAAGCCCTCGACATCGAATCGCTCGGCGGGATCGTCGCCGAAAAACTCGTCGAGCGCGGGCTCGTGAAAGATCCGCTCGACCTCTTCACCCTCACCAAAGACGAGCTCGGAACCCTCAATATCGGCACCGATGAAGAGCCGCGCACGTTCGGAGCAAAACACGCCGAAAAAGTCATCGAAGCGCTGCAGCGCGCCCGCACCCTCCCCCTCCACCGCTGGATCCTCGCGCTCGCGATCTCCGACGTCGGCGAACAAACCGCTATTGACCTCGCCGGATTTTTCTCCGACCTGCCCGCGATTGCCTCATCGGATCTTCTCGCCGACACCGCCCGGTTGGGAAAGCTGAGGCAGGTTTTTGAGCGGAACAAAGTCGGCGAAGACGAGAGGAAGTCGCTCCCGGCAACTGATCTGGCTGCCCGGAAATCCCGGCAGAGCGAGGCGAAAGCCTTGGGAAACCCAATCGGTGAACAGCTCATCAAGGCCGGGTTCGCGCGACCGAACGCTCAAGGCTGGAAAGCACTGACCCTGGTCGGACCGGTCACTGCCAAGGCTCTCGTTGACTGGGCGGGCAGCGAAAACGGACGGATCACACTCGCTCGGATGCAGTCGCTCGGGCTCAACCCGCACGGAAAGTCCCTGTCCCCAGCCGAAGGAGCCGGCCACCGCCCGCAGGTCTTTGATGGAAAAACCCTCGTCATCACCGGCACCCTGCCCACCTTGAAGCGCGACGAGGCGGCGGAGCTGGTCCGGGCGGCCGGCGGCAGCGTGGCCGGCGCCGTGAGCAAGAATACAGACTTCCTCCTTGCCGGCGAAAATGCCGGATCAAAACTCGACAAGGCCCGCGAGCTCAATATCCCGGTGCTCTCGGAAACTGAGTTTTTGGATCTACTCGGAAAGGGCAACCCCCTGAGCCCGGAAGCCCCTCAAGGGCTTTTGTTTGAGTAGCCCCAGAATAAAAACGCTGCCGGGGCGTGAACGCGGCGAAGCCGCCAATATAGATGAGCGCTTCGCGCGACCTCCGAGTTCTCACCGCACAGGCACGGGGACGGGCGTCGGGTTCGCAAGCATCAGCGCGAACGCCGCAAAATACAGGACGAGCCCAGCAAACAGGATGATCCCCCCGACACTCAGACCCCGGGTTTTTTCGTCCCGCCTGACAAGGACGTCCGTGATCGTCGCCTCCCTGTCCGACGAAAGCTGGGAGGTCACCCAGCGGATCTGCATGACGTTGCGGATCACATAAAACGCGCTGAGGAGGACGATCGCGAGGCCCGCGATCACGAGCACCTGCGCGAAGACGTTGGTCGAGGCGATGAGGCGTCCGGAAAACCCGGTGACCGTGACCACGATCCCGGCGAGGGTGGTGAGCACCTGGGCCCGGGTGTAGAGGGTGTCGAGCTGGGATTGGACGATCCCCACCGCGCGCGCGAAGTCGCCGCCGACCAGATCCAGAATTGCCCGCGCCTCCTCGCGTGTGCTCATGGCCCGGGGATTACAGCGAGATCACCCGCGCCGCAAAAATGTCGGCGTCGGCTGAGAGGCGCGCGAGGACATCGGCGTCGGGTTGGCTGTCGAGGTTGAGGAGCGTGAGCGCGCGTCCGCCCTGCTCGGTGCGCGAGAGGCTCATGCTCGCGATGTTGATGTTCTCCTTCCCGAGAAGCGTCCCGATGTGCCCGACGATCCCCGGGCGGTCCTTGTTCTCAAGGAGGAGGACGACGCCCGACGGCGTAACCTCGACCGGGCGGCTGTTGACCCGGACGATTCGCGGGTCGTTCTTGGCGCCGAAAAACGTGCCGCCGACCGAGACTCTGGAGTCGCCGCTGTGGACCGCGACATGGAGCCACTCGTTGAAGTCGGTCTGCTCGCTCGAGCGGATTTCCTCGATGTCGAGGCCGAGGGTGGACGCCATCGTGCGGACGTTCACGCTGTTGACCTCCTCGCCGCCGGCGTGCTTCAGGAACCCGGTGAGGATCGCGCGGCTGATCGCCTCGGTCGGCATGTCAACGGCTTTTCCGCCGTAGGTGATGACGATCCGGTCGTTGCGGTTCGGGGCGAGCTGGGCTGCGAAGCGTCCGAGCTTGTCGCCGAGCGTGAGGTAGGGCTTCACGATCGCGGCGGTCTTGGCGTCAATGCTCGGCATGTTGACCGCGTTGCGGATCTCGCCTTCGAGGAGTGCCGCGCGGATCGCCTGCGCGATCTCGATGCCCACGTTTTCCTGCGCCTCGGCGGTGCTCGCGCCGAGGTGCGGGGTGAAGACGATGTTTGGCGCCGAGCGCAGCGCGAAGTCGGCCGGCGGCGGCTCGACCTCGTAAACGTCAAGCGCGGCGGCTGCGACGTGCCCGCCAGCCAGCGCCTCGCCGAGCGCGGCCTCGTCAATAAGCCCGCCGCGCGCGCAGTTCACGATCCGCACGCCTTTTTTGCAGAGCGCGAGCCGGCGGGCGTCGAGCATGTGCCGGGTCTCGTCGGTGAGCGGCATGTGCATCGTGATGAAATCGGCCAGCGGCACGAGCGCGTCGAGATCCTCGACAAGCTCGACCTGGAGGCTGCGCGCGCGGCTGGTCGAAAGATACGGATCATACGCGACGACGCGCATGCCAAACGCGATCGCGCGCCGGGCGAGCTCGGTCCCGATCCGGCCCATCCCGAGGATCCCGAGCGTCTTGTTGTAGAGCTCGACGCCCTCGTATTTTTTGCGGTCCCACTTCCCGGCCTTCACGCTGGCGTCGGCCTGCGGGATGCTGCGGGCGATGCTCATGAGGAGCGAGAACGCATGCTCGGCGGTCGAAATCGTGTTCCCACCCGGCGTGTTCATCACGATCACCCCCTGGCGGGTCGCGGCGTCCACGTCCACGTTGTCCACCCCCACGCCCGCGCGCCCGACGACCTTCAGCTTCGTCGCGGCCGCAAGCACGGCCGCGGTCACCTTCGTCTGGCTGCGCACGACGAGCGCGGAAAATTCCGGAATGAGCGCGATCAGCTCGGGTTCCTTGAGCCCGGTCTTAACGACGACGTCGAGCGCGCCGCCGGCGGCAAGCTCATCAACTCCGCGCTGGGATACCGGATCGGCGACGAGGACTTTTGGGAATGACATTTTCTTTTTTGGATTTTGGATTATGAATGTGCGTCCGACGGGCGCGGCGCAGTCGCAAGCACTACCGCCAAACCGCCCGCCCGGAAAACCTATTTTTTATGAGATGGTCGTATCGCATCGCCCGTGTTGCGGGAATTGACGTCAAGATCCACATCACGTTCCTGCTGCTGCTCGCGTGGTTTGGGGCGGTTTACTGGCGGGGCGGCGGGGCGGCGGGCGCGATCCAGGGCGTGGGCTTCACCCTGCTGCTGTTCCTGTGCGTGCTGCTGCACGAATTCGGACACGCGTTCGCGGCCCGCGCCTACGGGATCAGGACGCCGGACATCACGCTGCTGCCGATCGGCGGGGTCGCACGGCTCGAACGCATGCCCGACAAGCCGGTTCAGGAGCTCATCGTCGCGGTCGCCGGCCCGGCAGTGAACGTCGTCATCGCGTTTCTGCTGGTCTTTGTCCTGGCCGCAAAAATTAGTGTGGAAAACATTGCGGATCTCGATCTGGCCGGTGGAAACCTTCTCACGAATCTGCTGGCCGTGAACGTGATGCTCGTGGCATTCAACGCGATCCCGGCGTTTCCGATGGACGGCGGGCGCGTGCTGCGCGCGCTGCTGGCGATGAAGATGAACCACCTGCTGGCGACCACAATCGCCGCGCGGGTCGGGCAGGTGCTGGCGGTCGGGTTTGCGCTGGCGAGCTTCACCGACTACGGTTCGCCGATGCTCCTCCTCATCGCGCTCTTCGTCTTCTCCGGCGCCCAGCAGGAGCTCGCCTACGCAAGGCTCCGCGCAGGCGGTTGAACCTCCGCCCGACCCGGATGGCGCGTTCCGACGATGTCCACCAATCTGGAATGATCGGGGGGCATTGCAGGGAAACCCCTCCCCGCTGAATCGATCCGATCTGCCTTTTCTATCGCTCGATGAGAGCCTCCATCCTCCCGGGGTTTTTCTGCCGCGTGATCTGCCCGCTCAGCGCATTTCCTTCCACCTCTGGATGTCTGGGTTTGCATGCTGGCGACGGGGGCGGGTAGGATTTGGGCACAATGGAGACGAGCACGTCCGGCGGGGGGATTTTTATTACATTCGAGGGATCCGAGGGATGCGGGAAATCCACGCAGATCAGGCTTTTGGCGGAGGCGTTTCGGGCGCGCGGGCGCGAGCCGCTGGTGCTGCGCGAGCCGGGCGGCACGTCGGCGGGCGAGGTGATCCGGCACCTCCTCAAGCACGCCCCCGAGGGCGACGCGCTCACGCCAGAGGCCGAGCTCCTGCTTTTTGCGGCGAGCCGCGCGCAGCTTGTCCGGGAGGTGATCCGCCCGGCGCTCGCGTCTGGGCGCGCGGTGATCTGCGACCGGTTTCTCGATTCGACGACGGTTTACCAGGGGGTCGCGCGGAGGATCCCGCCGGAGGAAACAGCGGGCATCAACGCGTTTGCGGTCGGCGGGTGCCTGCCGGACACCACGTTCCTCCTCGACCTCGACCGCGCGGCTGCGCTGGAGCGGCTGGGCGCGCGCGGGGAGGAGGCCGACCGGATCGAGCGCGAGTCGGAGGAATTTTTTGCTGCAGTCCGGCGTGGCTATCTCGATGCCGCTGCCCGCGAGCCCGCCCGGATCCGGGTCCTTGACGCTTCCGAGCCGCCGGATGTGATCGCGGGAAAAATTGTCGCCGCAATTTTTTGAGCGGCTATCTGGGAGGCGCGGGGGATTTCCCCTTTTCGCCATCGCGATACCAGAGGATCCCGTAGCGTCGGAGGTTGGCGACGAGGGCGCGGAGGTTGTCGGCGGTTTCGCGGTTGGCGATGAGCGTGCCGAGCGCGCCCTGGCCCTGTCGGATCTCGCGGACGAGCCCGCGGATATCCGAGAGCGTGCGCTGGAGCTCGTCGGTCGCCTTTTTCGCGGAGTCCATCGTCCCCTTGCCGCTCTGGATCGCTGTGTCGGCCTGCGCGACGACGCCGTCCACCTTTGTCGAGGCCGCCGCCAGTGATGCGCTTGTGGCGGAGAGGTTTTTGAGGGTGTCCTTGATCGAGGCGATCCCCTCGTCGTTGAGGAGTCCGGAGTCGAGTTTTTTGGCGACGGAGTTGATATTGGCGACCGTCGCGCGGAGTTCTGTGACGAGTGCGCCGGCGTCTTCGGCCATTCCTCCGAGCCCGCCGCCGCCGACCGTGCCCCTGACCGTCGCGCCGGGGGCGATCGGCACCGAGCCCTTCGAGCCGGGCTTCAGATCAATCTGCACGAACTTGTCGCCGAGCAGACCGGAGCTGCCGATCGAGATCTCGCTGGTGGCGGGGATTTTCACGCTTTCGAAGACCTTGAGCTCGACGAAGACGCCCTCCATGTCGGGGAGGATAACCGGGGCGTTGACGACGCGGCCGATTTTTGCGCCGGCCAGCAGGACCTCGCCGCCGCGCAGGAGACCGCTTGCGTTGGGAAACTCCACGCGAAAGCTGTAGTAGCTGCGGACGCCCTCGCCGAGCCGACCGAAATACACGAGCAGCGCCCCAACGGCGACGAGGCCGATCAGGATAAAAATCCCGACCTTGATGTGGGTGATGCGTTCTTCTTTGGCCATGTTCCAAGCGATTCAATAAACGGTTTCGCCCGATCGTCCATGCACAAAATCCCGGATGACCGGGTCGTGCGACGCTCGGAGTTCGTGCGGCGTGCCGAGGAAGTAGATCTTTCCTTCGTGGAGGAGGGCGACGCGGTCGGCGATGTGGTTGCAGCTTGTCATGTCGTGGGTGACGACGAGCGACGTGGCGTTGAGTTCCCTCTGGAGGCGGCGGATCAGGCGGTTGATGCTGTCGGAGACGATCGGGTCGAGCCCGGCGGTCGGCTCATCGTAGAGGATCACGTCGGGCGGCGAGATGATCGCGCGCGCGAGGGCGACCCGCTTGCGCATCCCGCCGCTCAGGTTCACCGGCATCTTGTGGTCATGCCCGGTCATGTTGACCATCGCCAGCGAGCGAGCGACCTTTTCGCGGACGACATCCGGGTCGGACTCGCCGCGCTCACGCAGCGGAAACGCGACATTGTGGAAGACGTTCATCGAGTCGAAAAGTGCGCCGTCTTGGAAGAGCATTCCGATTTTCCGGCGCATCGGCTCAAGTTCGCGCTCCTTCAGGCCGGTGATCTCCTGGCCCTCAAAAACGATGCTGCCCGAGATCGGGCGCATGAGCCCGATGAGGTGGCGGAGAAACACGCTTTTCCCTCCGCCGCTCTTGCCAAGCAAGACGAGCGTCTCGCCGGGAAAAAGATCGAGGTCGAGCCCACGCAGGATCGCCTGTCCGCCGATGTGCTGGACGAGGTCGCGGACGCGGATGAGCGGATCGTTTACCATTGGCCGGCCGGGAAAATGATGTTGAGCGCCATGGTGAGGAAAAAGTTTGCGATGAGGATTGCGAGCGAGCAGGTGACGACGGTGGCGGTCGTCGCGCGGCCGACCCCGACCGCGCCGTCCTTCGCGCGGAGGCCCTCGCGGCAACTGATAAAGACGATGAGCCCGCCGAAGACGAACCCCTTGACGAGCGACATCACGATGTCGCTCGCCTCGGAAAATTTTTGGATATTTGCGAGGAAATAGACACCCGGGATGTTGAGCACCTCGACCCCGACGTAGTAGCTGCCGAGGATCCCGAGCCCGACGCATTCGACGACCAGGAGCGGCATCGAGACGAGCATCGCAAGCGTCCGCGGCACGACAAGGTAGTCCACCGGGCTCACCGCCAGCGCGCGCAGGGCGTCAATCTGCTGGGTGACCTTCATCGTCCCGATCTCCGCACTCATCGCCGCGCCGACTCGGCCGGCAACCATCAGCCCGGTGAGCACCGGCCCGAGCTCGCGGAACATCGAGAGCGCCACGACCGGCCCGACTGCGGTCTCCATGTTCAGATTGGAAAACTGGAAATACGCCTGGGCGGTGAAGACCGCGCCCGTGAATGCGCCGGTCACGACGACGACGAGCTGCGAGCCGAACCCGATCTCGGCGACCTGCCGGACCGTGAGCCCGACCCGGATTCTCCCGCGCGCGATCGAGGAAAACGTCTCGCCGACGAGCATCGTGATCGCGCCGAGCGATGCGAGCGTCGCCTCAAACATCCGGCTCAACATCGGAAATGCCTGCATGGTGGGCGCGACCGGAGGGGACCCGGCGGATGCTCAGGCGATCCGCGCGGTCTTCTTTTTCGAGCTGACCTCGGGCGGAAGCTGTCCGACAAATTTCGCCTCGAGCTCGATCTTGCGGAAGATCGACTCGATGTCGTGTTGGGCCGGCACGTCCGCGCTGAATTCCATGTAGATGATGTCGTGGTTGGTATCCACCTTGTAGCGTAGCCCCGGCAACACGTCGAGCTCGAGTGCCAGCCCCATCATCTTGTCCGGATGCCGGACTCCGGTCGCATAGACTTCCAGTTCGATCATGGGGGGAAGTTTCCCTCTCCGCCCGACCAAATCAAGGCCCAAATCCGCCTGCGGGGAGAATTTCGTGGTTCAGGAAAGCCGGTGGCCGAAAATAGAAATCGATCATCGAAGGGCGTGACGCCATCGCGCTGAAGCACGGGCTCTCTCAGTGGTGCTTCGCGGCGAGCTTTTCCCAGAGTTCCTTTTCATCGGGGTCCGGGGCGGTCGGAACCGAGATTTCGACGACCGCGTAGAGGTCGCCGCGCTTGCCGGTGCCGAGCGGGAGGCCCATGCCGGGCAGGCGGAGCTTTTTTCCCGACTGTGTGCCGGGTGCGATTTTGAGTTTTGCGCGGCCCTCGAGGGTGGGGACGTGGACATCGCATCCGAGCACGGCGTCCCATGCGGGGACCTCGAGGTCGTAGATAAGATCGGCGCCCTGGATTTCAAAATCCGGGTGGCGCTGGAATTTCACGCGGAGGTAGAGGTCGCCCTTGCCGGCGGACCCGCTTCCGCCCTGCCCGGCGAGCCGGATTTTTTGGTTCTCGCGGATCCCCTTCGGGATTTTCACCGTGTAGGTTTCGACTTTTCCTGCCTCTCCCCGGCGGAATGAGATCTGTCGTGTCGATCCGTGGAACGCCTCCTCGAGTGTGACCATGATGTCGGCTTCGGCATCCTCGCCGCGCTGCGGGGGCTCCTCGAATCCGCCGCCGCCGAATCCGCCGAACCCGCCGTCGCGCCGACTCCGGCGGCCGGCCCCTCCGAACATCTGCTCGAAGAAGTCACTGAACCCAGTGCCCTCGAACTCGACGCCTCCGCCCGGGTGCCCGCCGCCGAACCCGCCACCGCGCTGCTGCCATCCCGGAGGCGGCCCGCCGGCCTGCTGCCATCCGGCACCGAACGCGTCGTATTTTTTCCGCTTTTCCGGATCGCCGAGCACCTCGTAGGCCTCGTTGATTTCCTTGAATTTTTCTTCCGCCTCCTTTTTGTTCTTCGCGGTGTCGGGGTGGAATTTGCGGGCAAGCTTGCGGAACGCGCTCTTGATTTCGTCTGCGGCGGCAGATTTTTCGACGCCGAGGGTCTGGTAGTAATCGCGGAATTTTGCGGGCATGGTGGATTTTGCTTACCGCATTGTGACAAATTTGTTCAATCTGTCCAACCCATGCTCGACATCCGACAATTCCGCGACGATCCCGAATCTGTGAGAGCGCGTCTTGCGACGCGCGGACCCGGCCACGAACCTGCAGTGGACGCGGTCCTTGCGCTCGACGCCGGGCGGCGGGCGGCCGAGACGAGCCTACAGACGTTGCAGGCCGAGCGCAACCGGCTCAGCAGGGAGATCGGGCGGCTCCGGGCGTCGAAGCAGGACAGCGCGGGGATCGAGGCCGAGGTGAAGGCGCGCGCGGCCGAGATGCACGAGCTTTCCGAAAAATCCGCAAAGCTGTCCGACGACCAGCGGTCGTTGCTTTTGAACATTCCGAACCTTCCGCAGCCGGAGGTGCCGGTCGGGGGCGACGCGTCGGCGAACCCGGTGCTGAGGGTCTGGGGCGAAAAGCCTGAGATCGCGTCGCCGCGCGACCATGTGGCGATCGCCGAGGCGCTCGGGCTGATTGATCCCGACCGCGCGGCGAAGATCAGCGGGAGCGGGTTCGCGTGCTACACCGGCGCGGGCGCGCGGCTCGAGCGCGCGCTCATCAACTTCCTCCTCGACCTCCACACCCGCGAGCACGGCTACATCGAGGTGAGCCCGCCGTTCCTGATCCGCCGCGAGTGCATGGTCGGGACCGGGCAGCTCCCGAAATTTGAGGACGACATGTATGGGGTGGACGGGCTGTTTCTGGTGCCGACCGCCGAGGTGCCGGTCACGAACCTGCACCGCGAGGAAATCCTTGATCCGGCCCGGCTCCCGATCAAATACGCCGCCTACACGCCGTGCTTCCGCCGCGAGGCCGGGTCGGCCGGACGCGAGACCCGAGGGCTGATCCGCATGCACCAGTTCGACAAGGTCGAGCTCGTGAAGATCTGCCTGCCGGAAAATTCCGCAGCCGAGCTTGAGTCGCTCACGGCGGATGCCGAGCGCGTGCTCCAGGTTCTTGGCCTGCACTACCGGGTGATCGAGCTCTGCACCGGCGACCTTGGGTTTTCCTCCGCGAAGACCTACGACATCGAAGTCTGGGCACCCGGGCAGAACGCCTACCTCGAGGTCTCGAGTTGCTCGAACTTCGAGGACTACCAGGCGCGCCGGATGAACCTCCGGTTCAAAGGCGAGAAAAACCGGTTCTGCCACACGATCAACGGCTCGGGCACCGCGCTCGCCCGGCTCTACGTCGCACTCCTCGAATCCGGTCTCCAGCCGGACGGCTCGGTCGTGCTGCCGCCTGCGCTGCATCCGTATTTCGGAGCAGGCTCGATCACCCGGTAGAATATGAGCAATCTTCTCTCAATAATCCGATGCCATCCAGCCGAACAATGCGGAGATCCTCCGCCGGATCGCAAAGCAGTATTCCCAGCAGGTGGTGAGCGAGGCGCGGGGGATCCCCGGAACCGGGAGCTCACCCGCAAGGCGCTCTCGACAGTGCTATAAATCTACGTCGCTGCGGAATTCTTTCCCGTGTTGACTTGCGCGCCGCGTCGGTATAGGCGTTTTACGATGCGTCTGATGGTCTGTCCAAGAAAGCGGGTGCCCGACTATGCCGAGGCTCCTGTGACGCATTTTGTGAGCCTGATTGATCCCGACGAGATCGACACGTTTCTCCAGCCGCCGCTGGGGGTAAGCCACCGCCTGCAACTGGTATTTCACGATCTCGACGACATCGAGATGGACCTCCCAAAGTATTCGAGATACGATGCGCCCAAGGAGCACCATGTGTCCGCGCTTGTGGATTTTGGCAGGAGCATGGCACCGCTTGACGACTGGGGGCTCCTCACCCACTGCGAGGCCGGGATCAGCAGATCGTCCGCCGCCGCGATCACCGTCCTTGTCGCCGCCGGGTATTCGCCGCAGGTCGCGTTCGGGATGGTGCGCCGCGCGTGCCCGCACATGCTGCCGAACCGGCGGATCCTCCGGATTGCCGACGGCATGCTTGGCACCGGCGGAAGGATGCAGGCAATGACCGAGATCTACCGGCGCAAGGCGTTCCATCGGGCCGGATACGAAGACCCGACGAATGTCCTGCTCGCGGAGGAGCTCGCACGGTCGCAGTCCGCCCGGCCGAACGGCATTCTGGAAAAGATCCGGGGGTTTTTTGCGGCACTCCGCAAGGGTCCGATCGGCACTGGTGCCCGCATGCGCGGGGTGGACCTCCATGCGGGCTCGGCGCGGCGACGCAGGAGCTGAGCGAGCACGCGGTCAGCTCCCCGGACTGTCCTCCCACAGGAAGTTTTCGAGCCGGATTTTGTTGATCCGGGAGAGCGCCTCCTCCGCGCGCGGACCCTTGACGGCGGCGATCAGCTCATAGACCCGGATCGCCTGCTCCCACGACTTGGCGGCCTCGAAGAGCCGGGCGGCATTGAAGCCGGCCTTGTAGAACCAAAAAAACTCCGGCGGGCCGGTGCGGGCGGATTTGATGACATCGTAATACGTTGCGATCGCGGCGTCGGGGTCGCCGGATTTTTCCTGGGCGGCGCCGATCCTGACCATCGCCTGATTTCGCCAGGCCTGGGGCAGAGATTTGTCGGCGGCGAGTGATTTCCATGTGGTGATCGCGGCAGTGCTTGCGCCCGGATCGGGAAGTCCGAGCTGGGTTTTCCCTTTCTCGATGATGACGGCGGCGCGGGTTTCGGGATCGGGGTTCGAGGTGAGGATGCGGTCGAGGATGACGAGGCTTTCGGCGGGTTTGCCAAGGATGTTTTTCAGGATCGCCTGCTCGAGCCGGGCGCGGAGGGCGAGCGGATGGCCGGAGACGGCGACCGACTCGTAGAGGAGGATGGCATCGGATGCCGAAGATTCGCTCTGGAGGCGGGCGGCGGATTGCGCAGCAAGAAAGAGCGCCGGAATCTCCTGCGGCGAACCGGGATACTTTCCCGCCAGCGACTCGAGAGCGAGCCGCGCGCCAGCAAAATCGCCGCGCCGGAAAAGAATCTCCCCAAGCTTCATGCGAACCTCCGGGTCGGGCGCGGACCCGGGGTGCGAAATAAGAAATTTTTTTGCGGCCGCGAGCGCCTCGTCTCCGCCCGCCCCGTCGTCGGCGAGAAATACGGCGAGCGCGTCCGCGCGGGCCGCGTCTGCGCCGGGCATCGTCGAGACCCGTCGGAGCTCGCCGCGGGCACCCTCGGCGTCGCCCCGCTCGAACTTCCACTCGGCGAGTGCCAGCGCGGCGTCGGCGGCGGCCGGTCCATTGGAAGCGGCGAGTCCGGCGAGCCGTTCGGCCGCTTTCGGATCGCCGGCACGGGCGAGCAGGTAGGCTTCCTGGAGCCCGAGCAGCCCGAGCTTGGCACTGTGCGGAAACCGCTTTGCGAGCATCCCGGCCGCATCGCGCCGGGGGGTGCCGAGCTCGCAGACGGCCGCGTTGTAGAGCGCGGCCTCGGCGAGTTGGGCGGCCTCCGAGGCGGAATAAAATGCGCCGACCGCCTCTTCCGCCCGACCGAGCCCGGCGAGCGCAAGCCCGCGGAGAAAGTCGGCATCCGGGGAAGCCGCGAGCCGGGGGAGGATGGCGAGCGCCTCGGCGTGCCGGCCCTGGCGGAGGCGGATCGATCCGAGCTCGAGCTCTGCAATGTGAGTGCCCGGCGAACGGTCGTCCCCCTCGGCCGCCCGCTCGAGAAGTCGCTCCGCGCGGTCCTGCCGGCCCGATCTCAGATCCATCTTTGCGAAATAATATTCCGCCAGCCTGCGGCGGGAGGTGGCCCGCTCGTCGCCCGACCAGCGCTTGAGCTCGGAGTTCGACGGCGAGGGTTGCGCGGAATAAATCCCATCGAGGATCACGAACAACCGGTCGAGGCCGGCGACGTCGGGATTTTTCGAAATAAAATCTTCTAGGAGGGTTTCGGCGGTCGGTGCCTGTCCGGTGCGGACAAGTGCCTCGGCTTGGCCGAGGACGGAAGCGACCGCGATGTGGGCATCGGGTGGCGAGAGGGCGTCGAAGAGCCGGATCGCGCCCGCGTCGTCGCCCGACATTGCGAGCGAGCGGGCGGCGAGGAATTCGCGCCGGGCGATGTCCGCCCGCCCGGATGATTCGTCCTGCGGGATCGCATCGAGGACTGCCCGCGCGTCGGCGGGGCGGGCCGCATCAATGAGAGCCTCGGCTTTTTCCAATTCCGCGAGGCATCGAAGATGCCCGGTCGGCCAATCCGGCTGCGAGGCCAATGCGGCGAGGGCATCGTCCGGACGGCCGAGGCGGCGGAGCGCGGCGGCCTCGCCGAGGCGGGAGGCTGCGGAGAGCGCGGGATCTTTTTTTGACGCACGGTAGGCGGCGAGCGCCTCATCGGTACGGCCGAGTGCGGCGAATGCCTGGCCGAGCCAGAAATCCCGGCCCGCTCCCGAGCGGGGCTTCAGGATCTCGACCGCGCGCTCCGGGCGGCCGCCCTCGACGTAGGCGCGGGCGAGGAGGAGCACGGACTCCGCATCGCGCTTCCCGGGCACCACGCTTTCAAGCTTGCGGATCGCAACCCCCGGCAGGCCGTCCTCAAGCGCCGCGCGGGCGGAGGGATCGGCGGTTGCGGCGGCGAGGATGATGGCGAAAAGTGGCGTCATGATCGGAAGTATCTGGCAAGATAACGTCCGGTATGGCCTCGCGTCGAGCGCGCGACAAGTTCGGGCGTGCCCTCGGCGACGATCGTGCCGCCGCCCGCGCCTCCCTCCGGGCCGAGGTCGATGATCCAGTCCGCGCATTTGACGACCTCGAGGTTGTGCTCGATGACGACGAGCGTGTTCCGCGCGTCGCGAAGCTTCATGAGCACTTCGAGCAGCTTGTGGATGTCGGCGAAGTGCAGCCCGGTCGTCGGCTCGTCGAGGAGGTAAACCGTGCGTCCGGTCGCGCGCTTGGCGAGCTCGGCGGAGAGCTTGATCCGCTGGGCCTCGCCGCCCGAAAGCGTGGTCGCCGACTGCCCGAGCCGGAGGTAGCCGAGCCCGACATCGTGGAGGGTCTCCAGCTTGTTGCAGAGCGCGGGGACATTCCGAAAAAACCGTGCGGCATCATCGACGGTCATGTCGAGGACATCGGCGATATTTTTCCCCTTGTAGGTGACCTCGAGGGTTTCGCGGTTGTAGCGTCGGCCGCGGCAGACCTCGCACTCGACATAGACATCGGCCAGGAAGTGCATCTCGATTTTGATGAACCCGTCGCCCTGGCAGTGCTCGCAGCGTCCGCCCTTGGCATTGAAGGAAAACCGTCCGGCATCGTAGCCGCGGACGCGCGAGGCGGGGAGGTCGCTGAAGAGGTCGCGGATCGGACCCATGGCGCCGGTGTAGGTGGCGGGATTCGAGCGGGGGGTCCGGCCGACCGGGCTCTGGTCAATGACGACGACCTTGTCGAACTGCTCGATGCCCGCGATCGCGCGGAACCCGCCGGGGCGGGCTTTTGCGCGGTTGAGGTCGTGCTCGAGTGCCGGGCGGAGGATGTCGTTGACCAGCGTGGATTTTCCGCTGCCCGAGACCCCGGTCACGCAGGTGAGGCAGCCGGCCGGGAACGAGGCATTGATGTTTTTCAGGTTGTTCGCCGACGCGCCGAGCACGCGGAGCCAACCGTCGCCGATCTCGCCGACCTCTGCTCCGGTTTGCCTCGGTGCGACGCGCGTGCGGGGCACGGGGATGCGGATCGAGCCGTTGAGGTATTGCGCGGTGAGCGAGGCGGAGGATTCGAGAATTTCCGGCAGCGTGCCTTCGGCGACGATGTGCCCGCCGCGCGGGCCCGCGCCGGGCCCGAGGTCGAGGATGTGGTCGGCCGCGCGGATCGTGTCCTCGTCGTGCTCGACGACGATCACGGAATTCCCGAGGTCGCGGAGGTCGCGGAGGGTTTGGATGAGCCGGTCGTTGTCGCGCTGATGGAGGCCGATGCTCGGCTCGTCGAGCACATACATCACGCCCGAAAGCCCGGAGCCGATCTGGGTGGCGAGGCGAATCCGCTGGGCCTCGCCGCCCGAAAGCGTTCCGCTCTCCCGGTTGAGCTGGAGGTAGCCGAGACCGACTTCGAGGAGGAATTTTAGCCGCTGCCGGACCTCGCGCAGGACGTCCTTGACGATCTCTTCCTGGGCGGGGGAGAGCGCGAGCGAGCGCATCGTTTCCTCCGCCTCCGAGATCGGCAGCGAGCAGATCGTCTCGATCCCGAATTTGCGGCCGCCGGTGTCCTCGAGCGTCACCGCGAGGATCTCCGGGCGGAGCCTTGCGCCCGCGCATGTCCGGCATGTCCGGCGGTTCTGAAAAATGCGCAGGCGCTTTTTTGAGAATTCGCTCTTACTCGTCTCGTAGAGCCTCCCGACCTGTGCGGCGACCCCCTCGAACGGCTTGGCGACGGATTTTCCCGCGCCGGTTTTGACCGCGATCGCGCGGCCCTGCGACCCGTGGAGCACAAGGTTGCGGAACCCCTCGGGGAGCTTCGACCACGGCCTGTCGGTCGGCACCGGCGTGTCCGCGAGCAGCGCGTCGAGCAGCGCCGCGTAGTAGCCTTTCATCCGCTTGTTGGCAGATTTCCACGGTCGCACCGCGCCCTGGGCAAGCGACTTCTCGGGATCCACCATCAGCTCGGGATCGAAATATGTCTCGGTCCCGATCCCGTGGCAGTCCGGGCATGCCCCGAGGTGGCTGTTGAAGGAAAAATGCTTTGGAGTCAGCCGCGGCATCGTGAACCCGGTCTCCGGGTTCGTGTAGTCGGTCGAATGTTTTTCATCCGTCCAGCGGGCACCTTCCTGCCGACTGGTCGAGATTTTTCCACATCCCCAGCGGAGCGCGGTTTCGATCGAGTCGGCAAGCCGTTGGGCGAGGCCGTCGCGAATGACCAGCCGGTCCACGACCGCCTCGATCGTGTGCCGGGAATTTTTGTCGAGCTTGAGCGCCTCCGGCTTCGCGAGCTCGACGACCTCGCCATCCACTCGCAGCCGCACGAACCCTTCGCGCCGGGCCTTTTCGATCACGTCGCGGAACTCGCCGGCCTGGTCACTCACGAGCGGCGCGAGAAGAAGAAATTTTGTGCCGTCCGGCCAGCGCATGATCGCGTCGGCGATTTCCTGCGGGGACTGGCGGGAGACGATGCGCCCGGTCGAGGGATCGTGGGGCACGCCCACCGCCGAATACAGGAGCCGCAGGTAGTCGTAGATTTCTGTGGTGGTCGCGATCGTGGACCTCGGGTTCGCACCGGCGGTCCTCTGCTCAATGGCGATCGCAGGCGAGAGCCCATCGATGTAGTCCACATCTGGCTTCTGCATCTGATCGAGAAACTGGCGCGCGTAGGCCGAAAGGCTCTCGACGTATTTCCGCTGGCCTTCGGCGAAGAGCGTGTCAAATGCCAGCGACGACTTGCCCGAGCCGCTCAGTCCGGTGACGACGACAAACTTGTGGCGGGGGATCCTGACATCAAGGTTCTTGAGGTTGTGCTGCCGGGCACCCTTGATCCTGATGAACTTTTGCTTGTCGGATGTCATGCCTGAGATCCAGGCGTCCGGCGGCGGATTCCCAAATGGATCGTGATCCGTCCCCTGCTCATACTGTGCGCTGCCATTTCCAATCCATGTTATGGGGCGGCATGCGTGGCAGGCAAGACTTTGCCGCCCGCGCGCCGCAGCGCGTCCAGGGAAAAAACTTTCCGGGCGCTCGGGTTTGCAGCGCGGCGCGTTCCCGTGTAGCATCCGGCGTTATGGAATCCGCTCCGCTCCGCTCAGAAGTTGCCGCCGCCGACACATGGGATCTTGCTCCGCTGTATGCCGACGATGCCGCGTGGGAGGCGGATTTCGCGGTCCTGCAATCGGAATTCCCGCTGGTCGCGGGGTTTCGCGGGCGGCTCGGCGGCTCGGCGGAGGCGCTTGCCGAGTGCCTTGAATGCGAGAGGCGCACCGACATGCGGATCGAGCGGCTGAACCAGTTTGCGGCGCTGCGGGTCGCCGGGGACAGTTCGGATGCGGCCGCGCTCGACCGCGAGGCCCGGCTTTCCGGTGTGCTCGTGCTTGTCGGCGAGGCGGTCTCGTTTCTTGCGCCCGAGATCCAGGCGATCCCCGACGACACTTTCGAGGGGTTCCTTACCTCGCCGGCGCTGGCGGATTGGACAATCCCGCTGCGGAAGCTGCGGCGGATGAAGGCGCACATCCTGGGCGCGGCGGAGGAACGGATCCTCGCGCTGGGCTCGGCGGCGGTCGCCGGGCACGGCGAGACATTTTCGCAGCTCACCAATGTGGACATGAAATTTGGGACGCTGGCGGACGCAACCGGACGGGAGCGCGAGCTCACGCAGGGTTCGTTTTCGTCGTTCCTGCAGCAGCGCGATCCGGCGGTCCGCCGGGCGGCGTTCCAGCAATTCTACGCGGAATTTGCCGACCACAAATTCACGTTGGCGGCCGGTCTTGCGAGCTCCGTGCGGGCGGGGGTTTTCTACGCACGGGCGCGAAATTATCCGTCGGCGCGCGAGGCAGCACTTTTTGCCGACGACGTGCCGGTCGCGGTCTATGACGGGCTGGTCTCGACCGTGCGCGCGAACCTTGCGCCACTCTTCGAATATTTTGAGCTGAGGCGCGAGGTGCTCGGGCTTTCCGAGATCCGGCACTGCGACACGTATGTGCCGATCGTGGACGACATGCCGACCGACGTGCCGTGGGATGCGGCGGTCGGGATGGTGCTCGAGGCGGTTGCGCCGCTTGGCGGGGAATACGTCGCGACGCTCGGGCACGGGCTCCGGGACGGACGATGGTGCGACCGCTACGAGAACAAGGGCAAGCGAAGTGGGGCATTTTCCTACGGCACGTTCGAGAGCCCGCCCTACATCATGATGAACTACAAACGGGACGTGTTCTCCGATGTTTACACGCTCGCGCACGAGGCAGGGCACTCGATGCACACATGGTATTCCCGGCGGGCCCAGCTCTTCCAAAACTACCACTACCCGATCTTCCTCGCCGAGGTCGCCTCGACGTTTAACGAGATCCTTCTCACCGACCACCTCCTGCGCACGACCGGCGACCGGCGGATGAAGGCGTATATTTTGAACCGCCAGATTGACGACCTGCGCGGGACGCTCTACCGGCAGACAATGTTCGCGGAGTTCGAGCGCGACATCCATGCCGCCGAGGAGGCGGGCGAGGCGCTCACGCTCGACGGGTTTCAAAAAATCTACCGCCGGCTGCTCACGGATTATTTTGGTCCGAAGTTCACGCTCGATCCCGAGCTCGACCTCGAGTGCCTGCGGATCCCGCATTTCTACCATGCGTTCTACGTCTATAAATACGCGACTGGGATCTCGGCCGCGGCGGCGCTCGCCCGGCAGGCCACGGAATCCGGCGACGCCACAAAATACCTGTCGTTTCTTGCGGGCGGCGGGAGCAGGTTTCCGATCGAAACGCTTGCAGCCGCAGGGGTGGACATGAGCGGCCCCGCGCCGGTGCAGGCCGCGCTCGACCTCTTCGCCCGCCGGGTCGCCGAGCTGCGCGAGGTGCTGTCCGAGTAGACGTCGTCCGGAAATAACCGGATACATCCCCGCCTCAGCCGCCGAGCGGGGCGATGACGGATGTCGAGGCAGTCGACCAGCGAGGAAAGTCGGGCGAGGAATGAAAAGGCGCCGCCGGTGTAGCCGAGCCGGTAGGCAAGCCTCCCGGTGTGGGGCTTCACCGGCCTCATTCCACATTTTTTCCCGTGACAAAGAACGACGCGCGCGCGCCATGGTGCTCAAGAATTTCGAGGAGCCGAGGCGCCTGCTCCGGGTCCGGCCCGTCGTCAATCGTCAGCCAGACCTCATTTTTTCCGTGTGGAACCCGCGCGCGACCGGTCCGTTGATGTCGCTGTTGCGCAACACCGACGGCCCGATCCGCAGGATCTCGTGCGCGGCCCAGGCGGCTGCCCGCGCGCGGCCGCGCAGGAAAACCGCCGCCCCGAGCGCCACCGCCCGCGCGGCTTGGAACTGTTTGCGTTTTGTCATCGGCGCCTGATTTGAGGGTGCTCCGGGTCAGACGAAATCGGCGATTTCGTAGAGCGCGGGGTCGCGGGTTGGCGCGCGGCGGCGCGGGTGCGCTGGCTGGCCTGGCTCGGCGGGAGCGTCGTCGCCCGGCAAATCCATCCCATCGAAGGCGTCGCCAAATTCCTCCTCGAGCTTCTCGGGATCCTCCCCGGATTCGAGCCGCCGGATCATCTGCTCCATTTCCTTCGGCATCGCCTGGCCGGTTGCCTCCGTCATTTTTCTCATCATCCGGCCGAGCGCGCGGGGATCGGGATTGCTCTCGTCGAGGCCGGACATTTCGCGCTCCATCTCGGCCATGACCCGCTCCATCCGCGGGTCGGATGGGTCGGGCGCGGCGGCGGATTTCTCGCTCGCCTTGCCGGTCACGGCAAAGCGCGAAACCATCCGCTCCATCTTCGCTTCCGGGCGGTCCGGACATCGAGGGACCAGCTTTCCCTGCGCAAGGCTCCGCGCAAAAAACGAGTAAACCTTGTGGGTGTCGGGCGAATAAAATTCGTAAATCGGCATGGGAGGAATTTTGGCGGAAATTTCCGGTTCGTCAAATCATCGGGCGGCCATCGGGTGCGGGATATCCGGGAGCACGGCGGTTTCCGCGACCTCAACCTCGCGCTCCATGCCGAGGAGTTCCAGGAGCACGGTCACGCGGGCGCGGGCGGGCAGCACGCCGGTGATGACCGCGCGAATCCCCCGGAACGGACCTTCGATGAGCTGCACCTCCCCGCCGACCGTGAGCCGCGAGGGGATGACCACCGTCTCCGCCTCGGAGACCGCCGCTCGAAGCTCGGCGATGACATCGGAGGGGACGATCGAGGGGATACCCCCAAACGAGACGATCGTCGAGACCCCGTTTGTCGCACGCACCAGCCGGTAGTGGCTCCCGTAATCGAACTTCGCAAACAGGTAGCCGGGAAACATCGCCTCGGTGACCCGCACCTTCCCGCTCCTCCGTGCGCGCTCAAATGTCAGCATCGGGCAAAACACGTCGAGCCCGGTGTCCGCCCGCAGCGCCATCTTCGCAGCCCGCTCGTGCCGCGGCCGCGCCCTGATGCAATACCAATGTTCTTCGTCCGTCATTTTTGAGCAATCCATTTTGCCCGCCGCCTGCCGGATGACAAGCGCGCAATACCAACAGCCATTGCGCACCACAGTGCCTGAGTCGCCAGCACCAGCGTGTGCAAAAACCATCTCGCGGTCCCGGTCATCCTCATAGATCGCCTCCAACCGGTCCCCGCGATCCATCACATGATAAACCCCGCCAGCAAATTCCATCCGCTCTTTTCTCGGCATGGGCGAAGCTCGATCACGATCAGATTTGTTTTCGGATGTCAATAGGCAAGGACTGACCCCTTTGCCCGCTCTCAGCGTGAAGGAGATCGCCGGGCAGCTCGGCTACTATTCGGCCAGCCACCTTTCCCTTGAATTCAAAAAGGCCCGCGGCAAGTCTCCCTCGCAATGGTGCGGCGTGAAGGCAAACCAGACTTCGATGCCATTCGAGCCGCCAGTCCCGGGCAGTGCGGGCCGACATGGTCTGGCCAAGCGCAGTTTTTCGGCCGGGCCGGACGGAAAACATTGATCGCGATCAAGGAACTTTTTGTTTTATCCTGATTCCTGTCGCCGGACGCCCCAAGTGCACCACCTCGGGTCACTTGAAAGCGCACCACTTTTTGACGGAAATCAGGGCTCTGTTTGACCTCATAAAAAGGGGGTTGGATGGGTGCACTGCCCCCTTTGCTCGCTTGTGGTGTCAACAGATGGGCGGGTGATTTTTCAGTCCCCGTGACCGGAGATTTCTTCTACGATGTGCCCCATGGATCTCGCAGCTGTTTCACGACCTCTCGAGCTTATGGCGCCGGCCGGCTCGTGGGCGTCGCTCGCCGCCGCGCTCAACGCGGGGGCCGACTCCGTCTATTTCGGGGTGGGGAAGATGAACATGCGCGCCCGGTCGGCCAACAACTTCCTAGCCTCCGACCTCGCGGAGATCGTCTCAAAATGCCACGGGCGGGGAGCGCGGGCGTATCTGACTCTGAACACCATCCTCTTCGACAGGGAGCTTGATGAGGCGAGAGGGCTTTGCCGGATGGCGAAGGAGGCGGGCGCGGATGCGCTCATCGGGGCCGACCTCGCGGTCCTGCAGATTGCCCGGGACGAGGGCCTGTCACTCCATCTTTCCGTGCAGGCGAATGTCACGAACCTCGCGGCCGTGCAGTTCTTCGCCGCATTTGCGGATGTGATCGTGCTGGCTCGCGAGCTCAGCCTGGATCAAATCCGGGGCATCATCGAGGGGATTCGAAAAAACGGGATCGTCGGCCCGTCAGGGAATCCCGTGCAGATCGAGATTTTTGCGCACGGCGCGCTCTGTGTGGCATTCTCCGGGAAATGCCAGATGAGTCTTTCGCTCTACGGTCCGAAGGCCTCCGCGAACCGGGGTGCCTGCTTTCAGCCCTGCCGGCGGAATTACCTCGTCACCGATCAGGAGACCGGAGAGGAGCTGGCGATCGATGGGCATCAGGTCATGTCTCCGAAGGATCTCTGCACCCTGCCGTTCCTCGATCAGATCCTCGATGCCGGAGTGTCGGTTTTGAAGTTGGAAGGTCGCGGGCGGTCCGCAGATTACGTGTCTACCGTCGTTCGCGTCTATCGCGAGGCGATCGATGCCTGGAAAGACGGGAGCTTCCCGGCAAAGCGGGAGTCTGGAGAATGGATGGCGGAGCTGGAGAAAGTCTTTCACCGGGGATTCTGGGAAGGCGGATACTATCTTGGGAAGCCGCTCGGCGACTGGGCGGCGACGTCGAACTCCCAGGCGACCGAAAAGAAAATCTTTGCGGGCGAGATCACGAAATACTACGCGCGCATCGGCGTCGCGGAGGTTTATGTCCGAGCCGGCGCCGTGCGCGTCGGGGATGAGGTGTGGATTCTCGGGAACACCACCGGAGCCGTCCGCACCAAAGTCACTGAGCTTCACATCGGCGAGGACGGGCACCCTGCCACCCAGGCCGAACAGGGAGTTCTCGCCTCATTTCCCGTGCCGGAAAAAGTCCGTGTCGGTGACCAGCTTTACCGCATCACCACGGCAGGATCATTCTAATCCGGATAAGGAGGTCTCCACTTAACGCAAACGCCCCCTACATGTTGTGTTTTCGATCCACAATTTGTCGGCAGGTCAACGGGGCGGTTTTCACCGCCTGTTCTACAAGACGATAAAACAGCATGCCTCGGGATTGAGAGGAGCGACGGTTGAAACGAAAGGTATATTCGTCGAGGTAACACTCAAGATGCTTTCCGCGAAATGATCCTTGGTGTGTGCTTAATAGACAGCGTTTGACCAGATGCGGGCGCAAAAACAAAAATGCGCGATCCGGCGCGGCCAATGATTTTTGAA
>DYRS01000288.1 GCA_020718585.1 Chthoniobacter flavus | reverse complement strand
CTGATCGAGCGCGGCGCGGGGCGTGAGGCCCGAGGCACAAGCGCGCAGGCGATGCTTGAGCGTCACCTGGAGGCAGTAGGCTAGGAACGAGACGAAGATGTGGGCCTCGATGCGCTCGTCCTTCTGGTGGAAGATCGGTCGCAGGCCGAGGTCGTGTTTGATCTCCTTGAACGCCTGCTCGACCTCGGTGAGTTGGATGTACATCGGCCAGAGTTCGGCAGGGTTTCGGCTCTGGAGATTAGTTCGGAGCAGATAGCGGCCCTCCCGCCGACGGACCTGCCGGAGCCTGGACTTGTTCAGGCTGAACGAAAACGGGCCGGTCCGGACGGACACCAGCCGCCACACATGACCGGCCTCCACACGGGCGGCCCCCAGCCGCATGAGGAGGTCTTCCTGTGTCTGGTTCATGCCCTGGAGTTGCCGGAGACGTTTCCACAGGCGCTTGAGCTTGCGACGGCGCATGGCGCGCTCCTTGAGGACGCGGTCCTCGCTGCGCGCCAGTACGTAGAGTTCGTCACCCTCCGGGACGAGCTTCACGTCGACCTGGTCCCGGACGCTCCGCCACGGTTGATTCAAGAACGCCTGTTCCAGCCGGCTAAGCCGACCCTTGGGGGTGCCGACGAGGTACTGAACCGGCGGATCGCTCGTCCGCATCAAGGCGAGCGTCGCCTCGGTGGGGATCCCCCGGTCCATGACCCAGATCCGCTCGGCCTTCCCGTACTGCGCTTCGATCTTCTTGAGGAAGGTTCCGAGCGTCGCATGGTCGAGCGTGTTGCCGGAGAGCACCTCGTACGTCAGGGGGAACCCCTCGGGCGTGACGATCAATGCGATGACCACTTGCACGCAGTCGGGCCGCTTGTCCCGACTGTAGCCGTACCGCCGCAACGCCCCTGGTTCCTCGGGCGGGTCGCTTTCGAAGTACGTGCTCGTCAGGTCGTAGAGCAATACCTCGAACTTTGCCTGGAACAGGTCGCTCCACCGGTCCTTCAGGTGGCTGAACAGTGCCGCCTTGTGCTCGACGAGCCTGTCGAGGCACCGGTATAGCGTGTCTTTCTGGGCCAGCCGGAAGTCCTCGCCAAGCAGGTCGGCCATGGCGCTTCGGTCGAACCACAGCCGGTGCAGCCGCCACTCGCTGCCCGGATCGATCCAGCGATACGCCGTGAGCGTCTTGAGTACGTTCCGCCACGACGTGCCTTCCCGGGAGTCGGGCAGCCGCTTCTCCCAGAACTCGTCGAGGCGCAACTGCCCCCACACCTCCATCGCCAACCAGCACGCGCCCCACTGCCGTGGACGCTCCAGCGCCAACTGCGACATCCTCACCTGCACGACCGGAACATCCGGCGGCGGTGTGCGGTCTTCGGGGAAGAGCGCCAACTGCACACCCTGCCGGCCGTCGACGGACTCGATCGACCGACACCAACCGGCGTGCTGGGAATCGTTGATCTCGCCCAAGTACAGCAGCGTCTTCTGCACCACGCCGCCCCCGCGCACCCGCCGACTCTCGACCACGCTCCAGTATCGGTGCGTCTTCCCGTCCTTTTTCCGCTGCGTCGCCCTCAGGAACATGCCCGCATCATCGACTCTCCCGCCCCGCCTCCGCAAGGGGGTAGGTCTTCACTACAGGCCGTTTCGCGCCACAAAATCCCAGAATCCCTGAAAACAATCATACCTCCACCCCCAAAAA
>DYRS01000095.1 GCA_020718585.1 Chthoniobacter flavus | reverse complement strand
CTTACGCGCGGATCAGGGCTGCGGATGGGGATTGAAATTGCGAGGAAAATCCTGATAATGTGCGCTGTGTCGGATCCCATCGAATGCCTGCTGTCACTTCCGCCTGCCATGGCGCGGGCATTTCCATCGCTGTTTCCCGATTCCCCGCAGCGGTGGTTCGCTTCGAGCGATCCCGATGGGCGCAAGCTGGGATCGGGCGGCGGGGTCGCGCAGATGCTGGCTGACGCATGGGGAGGCGGGGGTTCGTTTGACGCGTGGTTCGGCTCTGCGCGTCGGCTGATTCTGCTGGCAGGTGGGCAGAGTCGGCGGCTGCCGGCGTATGCGGCGACCGGCAAGGTGCTCATGCCGGTGCCGGTGATGCGCCGGTCATGCGGCCAGCGTCTTGACCAGACGCTCCTCGACCTGCAGGCCGGCGACTACGCGCGAATCCTCGCTCTCGCGCCGGATTCCTCCCGCGTCCTAGTCGCCAGCGGGGACGTTTTCCTCAAATTTCCCGACCGCCTGCCGGAGATCCCGCGCGCGGACATCGTCGGGTTCGGGATGGCGGTCAGCCCGGAGGTCGCGGCGGATTTTGGCGTGTTTTTTTCGCCCCGCGAATCCTGCGGAGACGTCTCATTTTTCCTGCAAAAGCCGGCTCCGGAAACGATCCGCAAGCTGGCCGCCGACAGCGCGTATTTTGTGGATACCGGGCTTTGGCTGCTGAGCGGGCGTGCGGTTGCCGCGCTGATGCGGAGGTGTGGATGGACCGGCGGAGGGTTTTCTGGCGGATGCGCGGCGACCGAGGAGCTCTACGCCGGACTCGGCCCGGCACTCGGCTCCCGCCCGGCGGTGGCCGACCCGGAAATCAACGCGCTCACGGCTGCGGTCGTCCCGCTGCCGGACGCAGAGTTTTACCACTTCGGGACGACCCGGCAAATGATCGGCTCGCTCTCAGCACTCCAGAATCGTGCGGCGGGAAATGACGGGAACGACGACGACTGGCGGAAGCCGCATCCCGATATGTATGTGCTCAATTCCGAGTTCGCATTCAGCGCGCGGTCGCCGGACCAGCAGATGCTCTGGATAGAAAATTGCTCGCTGCCGGACGACTTTTTGCCGGCCCGCGAAAACGCTCTGACCGGGTTTCCGCGCGGCGGATGGACGTTCCGCCTTGCGCCCGGCGACTGCCTCGACTGCGTGCCGGTTGGGGACTCGGAATTTGCGGTCAGGAATTACGGGTTCGACGACGCGTTTTCTGGTCCGCTGGAATCCGCGCGCTGGATGGGGCGACCTGCGACCGAATGGTTTCGCGACCGGGGAATCACACTGGAGGAGGCTGGGATCAGGCCGGGCACCGACATTCAGGAGGCCGCGCTTTTTGCGGTCGTGCCAGAACCGTCTTGGCTCGGCTGGATCCTGAACGCCGAGCCGACGCCCGGCGCGCGCGAGGGATGGCTCGCAGCCTCCCGGCTGAGCGCGCGCGAGCTTGCCGAACGGGTGAACCTCGCCCGCCTCTTCGCCCAGCGCCGGGAACTCGCCGCCGAGGCCGCCGGAAGGTTCTGGGACCACCGGGCGGGCAATCCCTTTTTCCGGGTTGACCTCGACAACGCGGCTTCGATCTACGCAGCCGGACCGCGCGAGCTGCCCACCTCCGACCCCGGCTGCGGCGACGCGCTGCGCCGGATGCATGAGCACGCATTTGCGGCGGCGGTGGCGCGGGCGCGCGGGCTTGACGGCTCGGGTGACGAGCGGGCTGCGTTCGGAGCACTGGCCGCGCGGATCATCGGGATGTGCGATCCAGTCGCGCCAAAAAACACCCTGCTCGACGACCAGATCCTCTGGGCGCGCTCGCCGGTGCGCCTCGACCTTGCCGGCGGCTGGAGCGACACCCCGCCGTTCTGCCTCAAGCACGGCGGCGCGGTCGTCAACCTTGGCGTGGACCTCAACGGACAGCCTCCGGTGCAGGTCTTCGTCAGAATCTGCAAGGAACGGCACATCCTGATCCGCTCGATCGACCTCGGCACGCAGTCCGCGATCCACTCGTTCGAAGAGCTCGAAGACTGCCGGGATGTCGGCGCGGAATTTGCCCTCGCCAAAGGCGCATTCTGCCTCGCGGGATTCCATCCGCGCTTCCATAAATCTCCGTCCGCCAGCCTCCGCGACCAGCTCGAAGAATTCGGTGGCGGCATCGAGGTCTCGCTCCTCGCGGCCACCCCGAAGGGATCCGGCCTTGGCACGAGCAGCGTCCTCGCGGCCACGATTTTTGCCGCGCTCGGGGCGGCCGGCGGGATCGGCTGGGACCACGAGGACCTGTTCCGCCGGACCCTTGCCCTCGAGCAGATGCTCACGTCGGGAGGCGGATGGCAGGACCAGGCGGGCGGGATCTACCACGGGATCAAGCTGGTCGAAACCTTGCCCGGCCTGGACCAGAAGCCATCGGTCCGATGGCTTCCCGAGCGCTTGCTCGGCTCGCTGACCGCCAACCGGATGGCACTCCTCTACTACACCGGCATCACGCGCGTCGCAAAAACCATCCTGCAGGAGATCGTCCGCGGGATGTTTCTCAATTCGCACACCCACCTCGAAAAGCTCTTCGCAATCCGCGACCATGCGGTCGGCGCCTACCAATCCATCCAGCGGGAAAACTGGTCCGCGCTCTGCGAGGTCGTGCGAACGAGTTGGGAGCTCAACCGCTCGCTCGACGCCGGCACGAACCCGCCGGAGGTTGCGGCGATCATCGCCTCCGTCGCCGACTGGACGGCCGGCGTGAAGCTCCTTGGGGCAGGCGGGGGCGGCTACATGCTCCTCCTTGCGAAGGACGAGGCGGCCGGCGCAAAAATCCGCGCCCGACTCGCGGCATCCCCTCCGAATCCGCGCGCCCGCTTCGTGGACTTCTCAATCTCGCAATCCGGCCTCGAAATCACCCGGAGCTAAGGAGGTTATCCCGAACTTAAAATCCCAGACTGCGGCAGGATGAATAAAAAACGGAAACCTCAACTTTTTCCCTTGCATAACTACATGCCAGAAAGTTGCAAGTTCCCGCACGCGCGGGCATCTTGCCCGCTTTCAGAAGAAGCGGGCGGGACGCCCGCGCTCCTGTGATCCGCCTCATCTGAACTCGCAGAGGTGCCCTTGCCGAGCTCTGGAGCGGTAAGATTTTTGAAAATTATCAGCTTTCCAAGCTGGTCGGGTTCGGATACGGTGCGATTTATTATGAACTGGCTGCTTATTGCCGGCGGTGCCTTTCTCGGGATATTTGTTCCTCCCAAGGAACCCGATATGATCAACCACACGCTTCGCGGGGATTCGGTTCTCGCCAAGGAGGTTGTCTGTCGGAACCGCTGGGGGACACCGATGCTGCCCACCGGCAACGGAGGCTACAGCCTCATCGCCCCGGTCAGCCCCGAGCTGATCACCAAGAGCCTGATCCAGCCGCCAAGAACTGACGGTCCGGTCTTCCGGATCACGGGGGTATCCCCGCAAGCACCCGCCCAGTAGCACCGTGGGCGCGGCCTACCCGCGCGGGTCGTTCAACGCGCACTGGTTCGGGTTTTTCAACGCCGTCTCGTTTCAGATCATTCTCGGCGCGCCGATCATCGTCTATGCGAAGAGCATTGGCGCGTCTTCCACCGTGCTCGGGATCATCGCGTCGTTCACCCCGCTGATGACGGTGTTCCAGCTTCCAGCCGCCCAGTTCCTCGGACGCTACGGCTACAAGCGGTTTGTCCTCATGGGGTGGAGCATGCGCACGGTTTTTATCTTCCTGATGTCCGCCGTGCCGGTGATGGTGTTCCTCGACAACACGTCGAAGCTCGCGGTGATCCTGGCCTCGCTTTTTGGGTTCAACCTTCTGCGCGGGATTTCGTCGGCCGCGTGGATGCCGTGGATCACCGCGATGATTCCCGAGGAGACGCGGGGAAGGTTCCTTTCGGTGGACCAGCTTTTCATGCACGCGGGGTCGCTGGTCGCGCTGCTGGCGTCAGCCGTCGTCATGACGGGACGGGTTGACCCGTGGGAATATGCGCTCGTTTTTTTACTGAGTGCGACCGGTGCGACGGTGAGCCTGATTTTCATCAAAAAAATCCCAGACGTCGGCGCGACCGAGTCGGTCGTCAGGTCCTCGCAGCGCGTGCCTTGGAGGCAGATCATCTCGTATCCGCCGTTTCGTGAACTTCTCATTTTCAACGTGATTTTCATGGCGGTGATCGGGAGCCTCGGGGTCTTCACGGTCGAGTATCTGCGCGAGTTCCCGAAGTTCGGAGTGTCGCTCGTCCTCTACCTTTCGGGGGTGTCGTTCATCGGGGCGCTCGTGAGCCTGCCGTTTGTCGGGCGGCTTGTTGACGACGCCGGCAGCAAGCCGGTGATCGCCGGCGCGCTCGGATTGTTTTCGGCCGTCATCCTGGGTTGGTTCCTGGTCGCGGCGGGGATCCTGCCGTGCTCGATGTGGGTGATCGGCGGGCTCAACTTCCTCGCGGGCGTCGCCGGCTCGAACTTCAACCTCGCCAACGTGCGGATCATCATGGCCACCATGCCCGAAATGGGCCGCAACCACTTTTTTGCGCTCTTCACGGTCATCACCAGCCTTGGGCTCGGCGCGGCGCCGGTCGTCTGGGGGATTTCGCTCGATGTGATCGGCACCTACGAGGCGGTCACCGGAGCCTTCCACTGGTGCCGCCACAGCATCTACTTCCTCGCGCTTTTCTTCCTCAACGTCTTGGCAATGACCTTTGTCCGCCGCCTCCACGAGGCCCGCGGCACAGGCACTCCAAACCTCGTCTATGCCCGCCTCCGCCGCGCCGGAAAACTCTGGCAGCGTTGAGAATGACTTGTCCGGCTTGTTGTCGGCCCTGCGAACGGCCGGGTTTCAGTCCCCGTAGCCGAGCGGATTTTTCACATGCCAGGCCCATGCGCTCTCGACAATCGGCCGGATGTTTTCGAACTTCGGCTTCCAGCCGAGCTCGGATTTGATTTTGTCCGATCCGGCGATCAGGCGCGGCGGGTCGCCCGCGCGGCGGGTTTTTTCGACCGCCTTGATGTCGCGTCCGGTGATCTCGCGGCACATTTCGATGACCTCCTTCACCGAGGTGCCTCCGCCGGTGCCGAGGTTGAATTTTGCGGATCCTTCGAGCCCGAGCGCGAGGATGTGCGCTTGGGCGAGGTCGAGGATGTGGATGTAGTCGCGGATGCACGTGCCGTCGGGCGTCGGGTAGTCGGTCCCGTAGATATCCACCGATTCCTTTTGCCCGAGGGCGACCTTGAGGACATTCGGGATCAGGTGGGTTTCGATCCGGTGGTCCTCGCCGAAGCGCTCGCTGGCACCGGCCGCGTTGAAGTAGCGCAGCGCGACGTAAGAGATTGCGTGGATCTCGGAATACCACCGGAGAACCTGCTCGAACATCAGCTTCGACTCGCCGTAGGGGTTGATCGGACGCTGCGGAAATGACTCATCAATCGGCACCCGGTCGGGGATCCCGAACGTTGCACAGGTCGAGGAAAACACGAATTTTTTGACGCCGGATTCGACCGCGGCATCGAGGAGGTTGATCCCGGAGCTGACGTTGTTGCGGAAGTATTTTGACGGGTTTTCCATCGATTCCCCAACGAGGGCGTTTGCGGCGAAGTGCATGATCGCGTCAGGCTTCGCCTCGCCCATCGCATGGCGGATAACTGTCCGGTCGGCAAGATCACCCTGAAAAAACCTCGCACGCGGATCAACCGCCTTCGTGTGTCCCTCGCTCAGGTTGTCGTAAACCGAAACCTCGAACCCCCTGTCCAGCAACTGCTCGACACAAATGCTGCCGATATACCCGGCTCCCCCCGCAACGAGAATTTTTTTCATGACAGGCTGATGCTAGGACATTGCGCGAAAATTCCGCAACGAAATCATGAAAAAAGGGTGCAGGAGAAAAATTCTGAAATCCCGCGGCGCGGGCACCGATTTCTGGCCCTACCCGAAGATTCCCTTTTTCTTCGGAGCCTCGCGTTCGAGCTGCTCGATCCGCTGCCGGTCGCGGGCGTTCGTGACCGCCTCCTCTCTCGAGATCGCCCCCGAGAGGTAGAGCCCGGCAAGATCCTCATCAATCGTGTGCATCCCATCCTTCGCGCCGATTTCGATCAGCCCGACGATCTGCTCCCACCGCCGCTCGCGGATGCATGCTCGCACGCCGGGATTGGCGGTGAGCGTCTCGCTGACGAGCACGCGTCCGGTGCCGTCCTCCCTCGGGATCAGGCGTTGCGAAATCACGGCCTCGAGCGAGTTTGCGAGCTGCGCGACGATCTGCGGCTGCTGGTCGCCGGGAAACGCATCCACCATCCGGTCAATCGCCTTCGGGGCGTCAATCGTGTGCAGCGTGGCGATGACGAGGTGTCCGGTCTCGGCGGCGGTGATCGCCGCGCCGATCGTCTCGGGATCGCGCATTTCGCCGACCAGGATCACGTCGGGATCCTGCCGGAGGGCGTGGCGGAGCGCCTCGCGGAACGACTTCGTGTCGCTGCCGACCTCGCGTTGCTTCACGAGGCTCCGCGCATTTTGGAACACGTATTCGACCGGATCCTCGACCGTGATGATGATCCCGTTGATCTGTCGGCTGATGTGCTGGATCATCGAGGCCATGGTCGTGCTTTTTCCCGACCCGGTGATCCCAGTCACGAGGACGAGCCCGCGCCGCCTCGAGCAGATCTCAAAAATGCTCGCCCGGTGGCCGAGTCCGCCGAGTTCGGGGATCGTCTGCGGGATATACCGGAACGCCGCCTCGAGCGCGCTCCGGCTGTAGTGCGCGTTCCCGCGAAACCGTCCGATCCCGTCCACCTGGATCGCGAAGTCGAGCTCCCATTCCTCCTCGAGCCGCGCGCGCTGAGCTTCGGTGAGGATTCCGTTGATCATGTCTCGGCACAAATCAACCGTCATCGCGCGCTCGCCGAGTGCCGCCAGTCCGCCATTGATCCGCACCATCGGCGGGGAGTCCGCGCTGAGGTGAAGGTCGGAAGCGCCGGCCGCCACCGTGCTCGACAGCAGGGTCACCAAATCAAAAGGATTTTCCATGAAAGGTGATGTTATCTCCGGGTTGCCTGGGTTGACGAGCTGATCCCGCGCAGCGCGCGCGCGAATTCCTGCGGGTTGTCGGAGATCTCAAGCGCTGTCGCCTCCGCGACAAGCCCGTCGCGCACGGTCCGCAGCAGCGAGTCTCCGAACGACATCGCGGTGCGCGGATCGCCCCGCGCGATGAAGTCGTGCAGCTCCGGCATCCGACCCTCGGCGATCAACTTCCGCGAGGACGCAGCGTTCGCAAAATACTCACAGACGAGCACGCGCCCGCCCGCCGCCCCCGGGACCAGCCGCTGAAAGAGCACGCCGAGAAGCTGTGCCGCAAGCGTCTTGCGCACCCCCTCGCGCTCGTCGGGAGGGAAGAGAAGCTGGAGCCGCTCGACGACATCCGCGCATGCGGCGGCGTGAAGGGTCGCCAGCACAAGGTGTCCGGTCTCGGCCGCTTGGATCGCGGTGAGGGCGGACGCCGCGTCGCGGATCTCGCCCAGCAGGATGATGTCCGGATTTTGCCTCAGCGACCGCCGCAGACCCTCGGCAAACGTCGGCGTGTCGATCCCGACCTCCCGCTGGGTGAAGAGCGAAAGCTTCGCGGTGAAAAGGTATTCCACCGGATCTTCGATCGTCACGATGTGCCGTGCGACCGTCTGGTTGATCGCTTCGAGCACCGCCGCGAGGGTCGTGGATTTCCCCGATCCCGTCGGCCCCGAAACGATCACGATCCCGGATTTTCTGGATGACCACTCGTGGAGCAGGTCGGCCGGTGCGCCGAGGGATTCGAGCGTCGGGATGTCCTGCCGGATCCTGCGGAGCACCGCGCCGCGCGAACCCAGTTGGTGGAACAGGTTCACCCGAAATCGCACGCCGTCGCCGGTCGTGAGGCTCGCGTCGCGGTCGAGGTCGCCCGACGCCGCCCCGCATGCCGTGCCGAGCGCGTCCAGATCGGCGTCGTCGGGGAGCGCACCCTGCACCGACACGAGCTCGCCATTGATTCGCAGCACGGGTGCCCGCCCGCTGTGCAGGATCACATCGGAGGCCGCATTGGCGACCGCCGCGCGGAGGACTTCGTCGAGCAGTGGGGAGATCATGGGGCCGCTGTTTTATCCCGCGAGATCTCGATGCTGATGATCTTGTAGGGGGTGAATGCGATCCGGTTGACGGAGAGTTTTTCCCTTGTGGGAGTTCCGGCGAGCGTGACCTGCACGGCGCGACCTATGCCGGCTGGAGCGAGTTCCACCGCCGAGCCCGAGGAAGCCGGCGTCCACCGCCGGGCCCGAGAATTCGATGGGCGGGGTGAACAATCCCGATGTGCGCAGGCTGCGGGACCGTCGAAAAAAATCGCGGGCGCACCCGGAAGCTCGGACCAAACCATCGCCCGAACCCGTGTGATCGCAGATTCAACACGGGCTGGAACAAGCTGGAGAAATGGATTCGGCGGATACATAAAAAAAGACGGCGC
>DYRS01000287.1 GCA_020718585.1 Chthoniobacter flavus | reverse complement strand
CCAAACTTCTCCGTGTCGAAGAGGCCGTTTTGTGAGAGGGGCTCGGGCTTCACAAGGTTTCGTATTGAAGTGCATATATCACATTGAGCGGCAATATGATACATCTATTTCACAAAACATCCAAAAACCCATGACTTTTTGCGCCCGCATCATAAAATCCATCCTGCTGATTTCGCAAAAAACACGCCAGATCATTTTCCGGTCCCCGCGTCATTGTCCGGACGAGATCAGGAAGTCTGAAATTGGTCCTGTTTTTGTCCAGTCGGTGCCGGGGTTTTCTTGCAAGACCTGCTGCGGACGCTAAAATGCATGGTCTTTACTGACATGAGCCAGACGTTACTCGACAAGGTATGGGATCTTCACGCGGTGCGGACACTTCCGAACGGTTCCACCCAGCTTCTCATCGGCACGCACCTGATCCATGAGGTCACGAGCCCGCAGGCGTTCGGGATGCTGCGCGACCTCGGCCTGAACGTGCTCTGCCCGTCGCGCACGTTTGCGACAGTGGACCACATCGTCCCGACCGACGAGAGCACGGAACCGTTCAGCGACCGCCTGGCGGATGAAATGATCCGCGCGCTCCGAAAAAATTGCGCGGATGCGGGGATCACATTTTTTGATCTTCCGACCGGACACCAGGGGATCGTGCATATTGTCGGGCCCGAGCAGGGGATCACCCAGCCCGGGACGACGATCGCGTGCGGCGACTCGCACACCTCGACGCACGGCGCGTTCGGGGCGATCGCGTTCGGCATCGGCACAAGCCAGGTCCGCGACGTGCTCGCCACCCAGACGATGGCGATCCGCAAGCCGAAGGTCCGCAGGATCAATGTCAACGGACACCTCGCCGCCGGGGTATATTCCAAGGACGTCATCCTGCACATCATCCGCCGCCTCGGCGTCAACGGCGGGCTCGGGTTTGCCTACGAATATGGCGGCTCGACGTTCGACGCGTTCACCCAGGAGGAGCGCATGACGGTCTGCAACATGTCCATCGAGGGCGGCGCGCGGGTCGGGTATGTCAATCCCGACGAAACCACGTTCGCCTACCTGCACGGGCGACCATATGCTCCAAAGGGCGATGCATGGGACGCCGCAGTCGCGCGCTGGAAAGCCGTCGCCTCGGATCCCGGAGCGGCCTACGACGACGTGGTGGATTACGCAGCAGAGGACATCGCGCCAACCGTCACCTGGGGGATCAATCCCGGCCAGGCGATCTTTATCGGCGAGAATGTTCCGCGCCCGGAGGACGTCCCCGAGAAGGACCGCGCGACCGCCGAGGAGGCGCTCGCCCACATGCGCCTCCAGCCGGGGCGGCCGATCCGGGGGACGAAGGTGGATGTCGCGTTCCTCGGGAGCTGCACGAACGGCCGCCTCAGCGATCTCACCGAAGTCGCCCGCCACATCAAGGGACGCAAGGTCCGCGAGGGCGTGAAGGCGATCGTCGTCCCCGGCTCACAGGGCGTGGCCGCGCTCGCCGAAAGCATGGGGCTCGCGGCCATCTTCAAGGACGCCGGCTTCGAATGGCGCGGCGCCGGATGCTCGATGTGCCTCGGGATGAACCCGGACAAGCTCGTCGGCGACCAGCTCTGCGCCAGCTCGAGCAATAGAAATTTCAAAGGCCGCCAGGGCAGCCCGACCGGCCGCACCGTCCTCATGAGCCCGCTCATGGTCGCCGCCGCCGCCGTCACCGGGGAAATCTCCGACGCCCGCGAAATCTTCGACGTGAAATA
>DYRS01000286.1 GCA_020718585.1 Chthoniobacter flavus | reverse complement strand
TCAACGGATGTTCCTTTCTTGGTCAAGGCGTGATTGCGATGTAACGCCTTGATTTTAAGCGGATTTCCTTCTGTTTTGCAGTTTGGTTTTAGTGTCTGCCTTGCCTTTTTGGGCGGCGGCGTTCGGGACGATTTTCGGGATATCGACCCCGGCCAGGTCAAAGAGCCGCCTGACCGGCCCGGATGGTTCCGGGACGATGGAGAACGACACCCCGCCATCGATGGTGACATCGGTCACGCACAGGGACTCGAGGCGGGCCAGCCCCTCGGTGACGGTGAGGTCGAGCGATTTCCATCGGTCCGCCAGCTCCCGGACGATCTTGTACGCGAGCATCACCACCAGCGCGTGCCCCCTGGTGCGGTTGCCGTCGCGCAGGTATATCGGGCGCATCTCCAGCTCGACGGTCTTGCTCGTCCTGAACGCCCATTCCACCATGGACAAGTCTTTGTACCGGGCGTGGATGGTCTCCTTGTCCGCGGTCTCCGGCGGCAGGTCGGTCTTCAGGGCGTAGCATCCGTCGAGGATGGACAGCTCCTCCAGCTTTGAGGCGTCGGACTCCGCCGCCACCATCCCGGACTCGATCCGGGCGCTCATCCATCCATCGGTCTTGAGCCGCTTGATCAGCGCCTCAAGCTTGGCCAGCGCCGTCGCCGGCCTGGCCCCCGGATGATCAGCGAGGCGCTGGTTGAGTTTCGCGGCCATGGCCTCCACCCGTCCGGCCTTCCCCCGGCGGGCCGCGGCGGCCTCCTCCGCCCGGCGCGGATTGCGCCGGCACACATAGCGCCCCCCGGAGTCGGTGATGACCTCGGACACCTTCTCGTCGAACAAGTCCATCTGCAGGTCGCCGTCCCTGAGCAGCCGCTCCACCTGGGCCCTGGTTATGGCCGTGATGTAGTGCATCCCGGCCTCCCTGAGCTCGTCCATCTGCGGGCGCTTGATCATCCCGCGGTCGCCCACCAGCGTGATCCCGGCTCCGCCGAAACGCCCCGACAGCTTCGCGATCTGGGCTCCGACGGTCTTCACATCCACCGTGTTGCCTCTGAACACCTCGATCGAGACCGGCGAGCCGTCCCCGTCGCAGAGCAGGCCGACCACGATCTGCGGCTTGCCGCTTTTCTTGTCGCGGTTGTACCCGAACGCGGCCAGCTCGTTCTCCGTCCCCTCGAAATAGCTGCTGGTCACATCGTACAGGTACAGTCCGGGCTTCCCCTCCCGGTGTCCGGAATGGAACAGGCTGTCCTCCAGCGCCGCCTGGTTGGCGCAGAGCCAGTCGAGGTTCCGGTAGAGGCTGTCCTCGTCGAACGCCCCAAGCTCCGTGAGCAGGCCGTCGGCGTGGTGTCCGGCCAGCCGGACCGCCGACAGCCGGGACCCCTGGCCGACCACCCGGGCGATCACCTGCCACAGCGCCAGCCTTCCCTGCCTGTCGGCCCCCAGCGCGTCCGCGATCCCGAGCCGCTCCGCCACCCGCCTGACCAGATGGACGGCTCCAACCGGCGCCCCCTGGCGCAACCCCATGCGCCCCCCCTCCGGCCGGACCAGCGCGTGAAGATCCCGCTTGTGCTTGAGCGCCAGCTCCAGCGCCGCGAGATCGTCCTTCGGCCAATGCGTCAGGTTCAGTATCGTGTGGTGCCGGTTCTTCCCGTCCACCCGGTAGCTGTCCCGCAGCAGTATCCGCTCGTACTTCCCCGCCTTCGCCCGGTCGATGTGCATGACGCCTCCTCCCGTTTTGGATGACCACGAAACC
>DYRS01000010.1:8974-27806 GCA_020718585.1 Chthoniobacter flavus | reverse complement strand
CAATCGGGTTCGACTACCCCTCCACGGAATCCTCCTTATTGGCTATTAATGTTAATCGCATGAAAACGCAAATTACAGTGTGGACGCTTGCAAAAATCCTAGCACGCGCGCTCTGAAACCTTAAAACTTCCGTTCGTCCGTCAATTCCATCAAAACTCAAATCCTCCGAACCTTCACCGCTGAAAACCGAACACTGAAAACTTCCTCATGATCCGCCACATTTCCCTCGACGAAGACATCGCCCTCAAGCGGCTTGTTAGCACCCCCCGCGAACAGAAGCCCGGCTTTGCATGGCGCGAGGTGCTTGCACCGGACGCAGCGCGGCATCCGGAGATCGTGATTGCCGGTGGCGGTGGCGAGCGGGCGTTCGACCTTGCCGAGGTGGCCGACGAGATCGGCGCGGCGCTGACCGACCTGCTCCTCTCGCGCGACGAGCGCGATATTTTCAACGATCAGAACCGGGTGTTTGTGGCCGAGGTTGCGCGGTTGGTGGCGGCGCGGCTTCTCGACCAGGTCCGCACCGGCGGCGGCCTGAAGCTTTCGGAAAACGACCTGTCGCTGCTCATGGAAAAGGCGCTGATCGAAAACGACGCGCACGATGTCGCGAAGAGCCTCGTCTTCAAGCGCTCGCTGCGCTTGGCCGATCCCGCCGGCGTCGAAGATCCGGCGATCAACCGCGTGAACGTCCGCCTGATCCGCCGGAACGGGACGGTCGTGCCGTGGATCGAGGGGAAAATCGAGACGGCATGCCGGAAGGCATTTCTCTCGACGAAGGAACATGCCGAGGGGGCGACGGTGATCGCCCGCGCAGTCTCCGAGCGGGTCCGCCACCGCGATCAGGCATTCGTCCACATCGAGGACGTGCAGGACATGGTGCAGGAGGAGCTCATGCGGCACGGGTATTTCAAGGTCGCCGAGAGCTACATCCTCTACCGCGCGCACCGCACCCGATCGCGCGAGGAGGCGAAGCCGACCGACGACGCCGAGCAGCAGGATTCGCTGATCGTCGTCCGCCAGCGGGACGGACAGAATACCTTCTGGGATGGCAGCGAGCTCAAGCGCCGGATTCAGTTCGGCATGATCGGGCTCGACCTCAACATGGACGCCCTGCAGATCGAGCGCGAGCTGCGCCGGTCGGTCGGCACCGAGGTCACCGAGGAAATCCTCAAAAATACGATCATCCTCAACGCGCGCACGCTCATCGAGCGCGACGCGGATTTTGCGAAATTTGCCGCGCGGATCATGCTCTCCTACATCTACGAGGAGGTCCTCGATTGGAAGATCATGCGCGACGGGATCGAGGGGCTGCGCTCGGCCCACCGGAACGGGTTCAAGAGCTACATCCGCCACGGGGTCGCGATCGAGCGGCTCTCGCCAAAGCTCCTCTCCTACAACTTCGACGCGCTCGCCGATGCGATGGATCCGACCGCCGACATGGATTTCGATTTTCTCGGCATCCAGACCCTCTACGACCGGTATCTCATCGTGGACAAAACCCGGAAGCCGGCGCGCCGGATCGAGACCCCGCAGTTCTTCTGGATGCGGGTGGCAATGGGGCTTTTCCTCGAGGAGCCGGCCGACCGCGAGGAGTGGGCGATCAAGCTGTATAACCTCTACAAGAGCCGCCGGTTCTGCTCGAGCACGCCGACGCTCTTCAACGCGGGCACGCTGCACAGCCAGCTCTCGAGCTGCTACCTCTACAAGGTGGACGACTCGATCGAATCCATCATGCAGCGCGGGATCGCCGACAACGCCTACCTTTCGAAGTGGGCGGGCGGGCTCGGCGGCTCGTGGACTGCTGTCCGCGGCACCGGCAGCTACATCAAGGGGACAAATGGCGAGAGCCAGGGGGTCATCCCGTTCCTCAAGCTCCACAACGACCAACTCGTCGCCGTGAACCAGGGCGGGAAGCGGCGCGGCTCGGGATGCGCCTACCTCGAAAGCTGGCACAACGACGTCGAGGACTTCCTCCAGCTCCGCCGGAACACCGGCGACGACCGCCGCCGCGCCCACGACCTCAACACCGCAAACTGGGTCCCCGACCTCTTCATGAAGCGCATGGAGGCGCGCGAAAATTGGACGCTCTTCCGCTCGAACGAGGCCCCAGACCTCCACGAAACTTACGGAAAAAAATTTGAGGACCGCTACCGGCATTACGAGGAACTCGCGCGCGCCGGCAAGATCACCGGCCGCGAGGTCCCGGCGATCGACATGTGGAAGCAGATGCTGAAAATGCTGCTCGAGACCGGGCATCCGTGGATCACATTCAAAGATCCCTGCAACCTCCGCAGCCCGCAGGACCATGCCGGGATCATCCACTCCTCGAACCTCTGCACCGAGATCACCCTCAATACTAGCGAGGATGAGACCGCAGTCTGCAACCTCGGCTCGGTCGTCCTCGACACCCACATGAAGGCCGACGGATCGCTCGACCACGACATGCTCCGCGAGACGATCCAGACCGCCGTCCGCGCGCTCGACAACGTCATCGACATCAACTTCTACCCGACCGAATCCGCCCGCCGGTCGAACATCCGCCACCGCCCGGTCGGCCTCGGGGTCATGGGGCTCCAGAACGCGCTCTTCAAACGCGGAATCGAATTTGCGAGCCACGCGGCGGTCGAGTTTAACGACGAGTTCATGGAGACGATCGCCTACTACGCCTACTCGGCATCGAGCGACCTCGCCGCCGAGCGCGGCAGCTACAGCTCGTATCTCGGCTCGCAGTGGGAGCGAGGGCTCCTCCCGCAGGATACCCTCGACATCCTCGAGGAGGAGCGCGGGATAAAAATTGACGTGCCGCGAGGCGGGCGGATGGATTGGACCCCGGTGCGTGAGAAGATCCGGGCGCAGGGGATGCGGAACTCAAACATCCTCGCGATCGCCCCCACCGCCACGATCTCAAACATCATGGGCACGACCCCGTGCATCGAGCCGAATTACAAGAACCTCTACGCGAAGGAAAACCTCGGCGGAAAATTCACGATGCTCAGCACCGAGCTCGTCCGCGACCTCAAAAAAATCGGAAAGTGGGACGCCGCGATGCTCGAGCAGATCAAGTATTTCGAGGGCGAGCTCAAAAACATCCCGGGCATTCCGGAGGCACTCTGCCGGAAGCATCTCACCGTCTTCGGCATCCCGTTCCAATACGTGATCGACGCCGCCGCGCGCCGGCAGAAGTGGATCGACCAGTCGCAGTCGGTCAACCTCTTCATCAGTGAGCCGGACATCAAGATCCTCAGCCACATGTATCGCCGGGCCTGGCACACCGGGATGAAGACGACCTACTACCTCCGCACGCTCGGTGCCTCCAGCATCGAGGGCCCGACAACCAGCGTCAAAAAGGAGCTCCGAGGGGTCGTCGCCACCGCGAAAAAAGAGTTCGACGCGGAGGAAAAGCTCGCCTGCTCGCTCGATGCGATGCGCAACGGCGGCGAATGCGAAGCCTGCCAGTGATTTGCCTCAGAACGCGATCCCAGCCATGAACCCGAGGACGGTGGCATTTGAGATCGCGGCCGCGCCGCTCGGGCGGATGACATACTGCGCGTAGGGCTGGATGTAGGCCCACGCGTTGAGCTGGATCCGGTAGTCAGCTTCGAGGACCGCCGTAAAATTCGGCTGGCTGGCGATCCCGCTGTCCTGGATCGCATGGATGTTTTCGCCGCTGTAGCTGCCGTAGGCGACCGCGCACATCGTCTGGTCGTCGTCGCGTCCGGGGATCGCGCCTTTGTAAACAAGGCCGGACTGGAAGTAGAACGTGATCAGGTTCACATCGCCGGGTGCGAAGTTGATGAGGTTGAACATCGAGAGCCCCTGCTCGGACACCGATGCTGCCACCGGCGACTTGAAGGATTTTCCGTTGGATGCCGAAGCCGACGTCGGCGATGCCTCGCGGTAGAGCATCTGGTCGGCCTGGAAATAAAATCCATAGACCCCTTCCTGCGACGACGCACCGCCAAACGCGTCCGCCTCAACACCGTGGAAATACCCGCCGGCCGCATACTTGCCGGAAAGCTTCGACTCCCCAAATTTCGGCGTCCACCCGGCCTCGCCGATCACCATCAGCCCGTTCCGCGAGGGATCCTGTGCGTAGCCCTCGAAGGCGAGCCCGTGATTGCCTGTGGAGGGGAGCCGCGGCGCCGCCATGAAGAGTCCGCCCCGGATGTAGGCCGAATCCGCAGGCTTGACCTGCACCACGCCGCCCCATGTCGAAAGGCTCGACGACCACGGCATATTGTGCCCTAGACCTTTCGAGCTCCCGATCACGTTGTTGACGAAGAGCAGCGAAAGCGGCTGCGCGATGAATTCCTTTATCGGCTGCAGCCACCCGCCTTTCACCATCAGAAAATTTTTAATTCCAAACACCTCGGACGTCGCGTAGGCGAGGCCGAAATGCGTGAGCCTCCACTGGGTGCCCGACTGGTAGCGGCCGGGGTTGAACATCGGGTTCCCCTCAACAAATGTGTTCGGATTTGACGCCCCGCGCGGGTCGCGCCAGCGTCCGCCACCAAACGCCGACAGCCCGCGAACCGACTCCGCGCCGGTCAGCTTCGCAACATCCACCTCCGCGTCAAACGCGATCTCCTGGTCGAAAAATCCCCGCGCCCCCCGCTCGCTGTCCACCACCCCGTAATAGACCCCGACCCACTTGCCCCGCAGGTCGATCCCCCGGTCGTTCAGTGCCTGATGTGCACCAAACCACTCGCCGGTAAAATATTTGCCGTTCCACCACTTTGCCAACGCTCCCTCCGCGCCTCCCTGCGGAGATTCCGGTGTCCCACCGATCGCCGCAACTACACCCGCCGCCAGCAGGACAACGACCGAACGCACAATTTGCTTTTTATAAGATATCCTCATTGGAGCGCGCGAACTAACGGCAACACCCGCCCGGCTGTCAATCCGACGTTTCAGAAATTTTTCCCTTGATTCCGGCGTCACCATCCCTAGTCTTTCCGATCCCGCCTCGTGTCGGGAGTTCACAACAAACATCAAAAGTTCTTTATTATGTCAGCACCAGCAGGCCAAAAAATCCGAATCCGGCTCAAAGGATTCGACTACCGCATCCTCGACGCCTCGGCGCACGAGATCGTCGAGACAGCGAAGCGCACCGGCTCGAAAGTCACCGGGCCGATCCCGCTCCCGACCCGCATCGAAAAATTCACCGTCAACCGCTCGCCGCACGTTGACAAGAAGTCGATGGAGCAGTTCGAAATCCGCACCCACAAGCGGCTCCTCGACATCGTCGAGCCGACCGCCAAAACCGTTGACGAGCTCCGCAAACTCAACCTCCCCGCCGGAGTCGACATCACCATCAAAATTTGACCGCAATGAGCATTGGAATCCTTGGAAAAAAAATTGGAATGACCCGCGTCTATGACGACAAGGGTCGGAGCACGCCGGCAACCGTCATCGAAGCCGGCGGCAATCGCATCCTTCAAACGAAAACGGAGGAGAAGGACGGCTATACGTCGGTACAGGTCGGCTACGGTGAGCAGAAGCCGCAGCGGGTCTCAAAGGCCCAGACCGGGCACTTCGCAAAATCCTCCTCGACCCCGAAGCGGTTCATCCGCGAGTTCCGTCTCGCCGACGGAGAGGCGGCACCCGAGTCGGCTGATGTCGCGGTCACGATCTTCGAGACCGGCCAGTTTGTGGACGTCATCGGGCAGTCGAAGGGCAAGGGGTTCCAGGGCACGATCAAAAAGCACAATTTTCACGGACAGCCGATGACTCACGGTTCGACGATGCACCGCCGGAACGGCGCGATCGGCAACCGCTCGACCCCCGGCCGCGTTTGGAAAAACATGGGAATGCCCGGCCACATGGGCGATGAGCAGGTCACGCTCCAAAATCTCCGCATCCTCCAAGTGCGCGGCGAAGAGGGCGTCCTCGTCGTCTCCGGTGCCATCCCGGGTGCCAAGGGCTCGTTCGTCATCGTCCGCCCCGCGATCAAGAAAAAAGCTGCGAAGAAGTAGCGCGGGGCACCCCCGCACAGTGAGGCCAAACCCGGTCGGATTGTCTGGCTCGGCGACGCCTGCCAGCGAAGATCCCGTCGTGCTTCCAAATATCGTCCTCATCGGCTTCATGGGCTGCGGCAAGTCCTCGGTCGGCCGTCGGCTTGCCTCGCTGACCGGCCACCGGTTGGTGGATTCCGATGATCTTGTCGCGCAGTCCGAGGGACGCACGATCAGCGACATCTTCGCGATGGTCGGCGAGCCGGGGTTTCGCAAGATCGAGGAAAACGTATTGGCCGGTCTTGTCGGGGTGGTCGGGATCGTGCTGGCGACCGGAGGGGGAGCGGTGCTCGGCGAGGCAAACCGGGCGGTGCTGAAGAAGATCGGGACCGTCGCATGGCTCGACGCAGATCCCGACGTGCTTTTCGAGCGGGCGACGCGCAGCAACCGGCGTCCCCTGCTCCAGACCGAAGATCCGCGCGGCACGTTCGACCGGCTGCTCGCCTCGCGCCGCCCAATCTACGAGGGCACTGCGGATTTCCGCATGGACTCGACCGGGCTCGCCCACGACACGGTCGCCCAGACGCTCCTCGACCGCACGATGCGGCTGCGCGCGCACGCCGGCTGATCGCGCCCGCAGTCGTGAGCTGCGTCTGCACTTTTCACAGATGCGCCCGGAAAAAGCCAACGGTGTTGTCATGCCCGCAGAAAGCGGCTAAACGCAGTGCGTGCCGGGCACCGCCGCGGCCGATGCGCGGGAACCCTATGGTCTTCAGTTCGCACATTTTTTTGTTTTATTTTTTGCCGTTGGCGCTCGCCTGCTATTACGCGCTTTGGCGGGCACCCCAGCGGTGGCGGAACATCGTTCTGATCGCGACCGGCTACGCGTTCTACGGCTGGGCCGAGCCGGCATTCATGCCGCTGATGGCGTTCACGACGATTGTGGACTGGCTGGCGAGCCTGGTCATCGCGCGCAACGACTGCCGGGTCTGGCAAGTCTGGCGGACCGCCTGCGGTCCGGTCGAAACGCTCGACCACGAGGGGACCCGCTCGCGGACCCAGAAGGCCGCGATTACAACATCCATCGTCCTCAACCTCTCGGTGCTCGGTTTTTTTAAATACTTCAACTTCGGGCTCGGAAGCTACAACGCGCTCGTCCGGTCGCTCGGAATCGAAAGCTGGCAGTGGAACACGTTTTTCGAGGTCGTCCTCCCGCTGGGGATCAGCTTTTACACGTTTCAGGCGATGAGCTACACAATCGATGTCTATCGCGGCGAGGCGCGCGCGATGCGGAACCTCGCCGACTTCGCATGCTTCGTCTCGATGTTCCCGCATCTCGTGGCCGGGCCGATCCTCAAGTTTTCATTCCTCGCCGGGCAGATCGAAAGCAGGACGCTGACCGGCGGGAAGTTTGCGCGGGGGGTCGCATTTCTTGCGCTGGGGCTCTCAAAAAAAGTCCTGCTTGCGAACCCGTGCGGGAAGGTTGCCGACGTCGCGTTCCTTGCCGGCTCGCCGGAATTCCTCGACGCATGGTATGGCGCGGTCGCCTACGCATTTCAGATCTACTTCGATTTCAGCGCGTATTCGGACATGGCGATCGGGCTCGGGCTGATGCTCGGCTTCGTCTTCGCGAAGAATTTCGATTCTCCCTACTGTGCGCGTTCGGTGACCGACTTCTGGCGGCGATGGCACATCTCGCTGTCGAGCTGGCTTCGCGACTATCTCTATGTCCCGCTCGGCGGCAACCGCCGCGGCTCCGTGCGCACCTACATCAACCTCATTCTCGTCATGCTGCTCGGCGGGCTCTGGCACGGCGCGTCGTGGAATTTTGTGATCTGGGGCGGGATCCACGGCGCGATGCTCGCGGCCGAGCGGTATCACGGGAAAACCGGGCCATTCCACCGGCTGCCGCACCCGGTGCAGGTCGGGTTCACGTTCGCCGTCGTCGTGGTCGCATGGGTGTTCTTCCGCGCCAAAGACCTGCCGTCGGCACTTGCGTATTGCCGGAGCCTCGCCGGGTTCGGGGACCACCCGACGGCCGCCGCGCTCGTCGCGGGCGTCGTTTTTCAACCGTATTACCTGATCAGCTTTTTTCTCGCCGGAATCGTCGCGTGGGCCGCGCCCCAGACATGGGATTGGACTCGCTCGATCGGCCCGGCAAAGGCGGCGGTCCTGGTCGGCCTGTTCTGGATCTCGATCATCGTGATGACCACCCAATCGTATAACCCGTTCATCTATTTCATTTTTTAGCCGCATGCGCTTCCAGCCGCCCAAAATTGATTTCAGCCGCGAGGAGGTGGCCGAGCGAGAGATCGGCCGCACGGCGGCTGGCGCAGGCGTCCGCCGGTTCCTGATCGCCGCATTTCTGCTCACGGTCGCCGGGGTGCCGGTCGCGCAGTATCTTACCGAATCCGGGCGCATCCCACGCGCGTTTGAAATCTTCCGCGCGTTCCCAAACGCATGGCGGGCGGCGGTGCAGGCGGAGGGAATTTCCGGCCGCGTCTCCGCAGCCAACGCCTCGCTCAAGGCCGATTTCAAGGCGTTTGAGAAATCCCTCGAATCCGAGTCATTCATTTTCCGTCGCGCGCTGCCGCCGGTCCAGAGATTCACCTCGCGGTTCCTCGGCCTCGGGAATGAAAAGGTCTATCTCGGGCGGGACGGATGGCTCTTTTTCCGACCCGATGTGGACCATGTGCTCGGGCCGGGTTTTCTGGATTCCGGGCCGGACGGCAGGCGGCAGGGCGGACCGGTTCCGGCACTTCTCCGGTTTCATGACGACCTGGCCGCGCGCGGGATTCGCCTCGTCGTCGTGCCAGTTCCCGTCAAACCTCAGATCGAGCCCGAACACCTCTCCTCCCGCCACGCGCCCGCACCGCTGCGGAATCGGTCATTCAAGCGGTTCGTCAGAGAGCTTGAAAATGCGGGGATCGAGTGCCTCGACATCTCCGATGCGCTGGTCGCCGACAAGGTGCGGTGCCCGCAATTTCTCAAGACCGACACCCACTGGACCCCGACTGCGATGGAGCGCGCGGCCGGGCTGATCGCCGAAAAGATCCGCAGCGTCCCACCCGCTTCATTAGCAGGCGGGCACGCTGCCCGCGCTCCCTTATCGGGCACGCGCCCGACCGATTCCGCAGCCGGGTTCTCCCGCGCACCCGCCACCGAAGTCGTCCATGCCGGCGACCTCACCGCAATGCTTCGCGTCGGCCCGGAACTTTTCCCATCCGAGTCGGTCAGGGTCCGTCCGGTGCTCGATGCCGAAGGAAAGCCTTGGCGAGCCAACCCTGCGGCGGAGGTCCTCCTCCTCGGCGACAGCTTCGCAAATATCTACTCGGCACATGACCTCGGCTGGGGCACGGGCGCGGGGCTCGCCGAGCAGCTCTCCTGCGAGCTCCAGGAACCGGTTGACCGGATCGCAATCAATGCCGGCGGTGCCTCGACCGCCCGCCAGTCGCTCGCCCGCTCGCCCGCTCGCCTCGCTGGGAAACGCGTCGTCGTCTGCGAATTCGCCGCCCGCGAGCTCTCGTCGGGCGATTGGAAAATCCTCCAGCTCGCGCCGCCGACCACCACGACTTCCGGGAGCTCGGGCGTGCAGCCGACTCTGGAGAAACAATGCGGGCAAGATGCCATCGCTCCCGGAAAATCTCCCGCTGCGGACGTCCGCCCGGAACTCGCGTCCGCCACCGGCACGATCCACGAAATCACACACGCTCCGCCTCCGGGCTCCCTGCCCTACAAGGACCTCCTCATCTGCGCCCATGTCACAGACGTCTCCGGGCTCCACGAACGCGAAATCCTTCTGTTCCTTTCCGGCATGACAAATGGCACGCTCACCCCTGCAAATGCGCTCCGTGCCGGAGATAACATTTCCTTCCGCGCGGTCCCATGGACCACTGCCGAAGAAAAACTCGGATCAATCAACCGGCTGGAAATCTCCGGCCCGGCTGCGGACATCGAAGACATCTACTGGACGGAGGCTGTCGCGCACTGACGCAGGCAACTTACTCATTAAACTGTGTTGCCGTGAGAGAGATACGCCCCGTGCCAAACCTCCAGTTCCTTTCTTCTTTATACCCCGCGCGTTTCGAACCATGCTTGCGAGCTGGTGCCAATTTCGCTTTCAACCTGCTGGAATGCCTCCCGACACACGTCGGGGCTGGCGATGATCGAGGAGATTCTCGGGCTGGGTTTTTCCGGCGTCGAGCTCGGCCACGGGATGCGCGCCACGCTTCTCGAAGGTGTTCTGGAGGCCAGGAAAAAGCACAATTTCCAGATCGGCAGCGTCCACAATTTCCTACCCTCCCCGGTCGAGGTGCTTGCCGACAATCCCGACTGTTATGAATTCACATCCCACCGATCGTCCGACCGGGACCGTGCGGTGCGTTTGACAAGGACGACGATCGACTGGGCGGCGCGGCTCGGTGCCGGGTTTGTTGTTGTGCATTGCGGGCGGATCCGCTCGCTGGACTTGACCGGGAGGCTGCGGGCGATGGTCGAAGCCGGCAAGTCGCCCAGCAAGGAATACGCTGCGGCGAAGCTTGCCGCAGTGATCCGGCGCGAACGGGTCGGGGAGGTTTATCTCCAGCGCGTGCTGGAATGCCTGACGGATATTGTGGACTACGCGGGGTCGAAGGGTGTCAAGGTGGGAATAGAGAACCGCGAGCACTACGAGGCGGTGCCAACCGAGCGAGAGCTGGTGGCGTTCCTGCGCAGGCTCGACTCCGCACACGTCGGATACTGGCACGATTTCGGACACGCGCAGATCAAGCACAACCTGGGCCTGCTCGATCACTGGCAGTGGCTTGAGTCTGCCGCGCCGCTGGCGATCGGCTGCCATGTCCACGACGTGGTGTGGCCGTTCCGCGACCACCGTGCGCCGTTTGCCGGCGAGGTCGATTTTTCCAGGCTTGTTCCGCTCTTTCCAAAGTCCTGCCACTTGGTTATGGAGTTGTCCCCCGGCACGCCGGCTGACGATGTCCGCAAGTCCGCCGAGCTCTGGTCACAACGCTTTCCCCAATGAAAAAAACCCTTCTTTCCGTCCTTCAGATTGTTGTGACCGTCGGACTGCTCTGGTGGATATTTCGCAATCCCGAACAGAACCGCAAGATGCTTGAGGCGCTGAGGCACGCGAACCTTCTGTGGTTTGTTCCCGGCATCGCGGCGATCGGCATCGCTCTCCTGCTCCAGACCGAACGCTGGGTCATCCTCCTCAAAGTCCAGGACATCGTAGTCTCAAAATCGCGCGCGCTCCGGATCATGCTTGCCGGGATGTTTTTTAACCTGTTCCTCTTCGGATCAACCGGGGGCGATGTCATCAAAATGTTTTTCATCATGCGCGAGGCACCGAAGAAGAAGGCGGGCGCGCTTCTGAGCGTGTTTATTGACCGGGTGGTCGGCGTGCTGGCACTGGCCACGGTCTCGCTGGCGGTGATCCTCCCCGCCTTCGGCCGTCTCTGGGGGCACGAAAAATCCCGCGCGGGGATTTTGAGCGTGGCGGTGATCCTCGGCGGATCGCTGGCATTCATCGCGCTGGCGTGGGCGGTGGACCGCATGAAGCTCACCTCGAAGCTGCCTCACTGGCTGCCGATGCACGCAAGGATCGCGGAGGCGGCCGGCGCGTTCTCGCAGTATGGAAAAGCCGGGCGGGCGGTGGGCAAGGCGTTCCTCCTTTCGATCCCGGCTCACCTCATGATTTTTTCGACATTCTACTTCGGCGCGCGGGCGTTCGGAGCGGATCTGAGCCTTCTCAACATCTACTGCGTCATGCCGATCGTCTCTACCGTCACCGCCCTGCCAATCAGCCTCGGCGGCGCGGGTCTGCGGGAGGGGCTGTTTCAGGAACTTCTCGGCTCGCTTTACGGAACCACACCGGAAATCGCCACTGTCATCTCACTGTCGGGATTTCTCATGGCCGTCTTCTGGAGCCTGATAGGCGGCATTGCTTACCTCCTCTACCGCTCAAGCTCGCCGTCTGGGATCGCGGAGATGGAGGCTTCCGTCGAAGCCGTCGAACACCGGATCGAGGAGCAGGCGGAAAGCGGTCGCCAGATCGAATAAAACTTCGGCGCGGGGACCGGTCGTCCGATCATGTCATTGCGCGCGATTTGACGGAAGGTATCCGCCAGGCTCGGAAAAAGAAAAACGCCCGCTCCACAAGTGAGCGGGCGTCAGATTGGAAATGAGTTATTCGGGTTTCGACAGGCGGAATCTATTCGCAGTCCTGCCCGCCTTTTTCGCGGCCCAGCGGGCCTTCATGTTGGCGGCGAATTTCGCGCGAACTTCCGGGCTAACATTGCGCTTCTGTTTCATGGGCTTGTCTGCCTTGGCCACATTCCCAACCAATGCCGCCTTCGGTGCCTTCGCGGCTTTCGGTGCCTTCGCGGCCTTGTCGGCTGCTTTGGCAGCGCGCACCTTTGCCCAGCGGGCTTTGGCGGCGGCCGCGATGCGTGCGCGTCCCTCCAGGCTCATGTTGCTTTTCTTTTTCACTATGGCTGCGGGCGCGACCTTGGAGGTGACCGGCGCGGCCTTGGGAACGGCGGGAGCTGCAAGCGCGGGCTTCTTGGGTGCTTGAACAATCTCGAGCACAACCCCGCCTTGGAGCGTTCGCACGATTTCCTCGTTGATCTCTTCGACGAGTTGCAGGATTTGTTCTTTCCTCTCCGCAAGGCTGAGCAGGCGAAGAAGGGATTGGCTGTTAATGAGTGATATATCCATACTGAAGTAATATACTAGCATGAAAATCTGGCGGATTGGCAATAAGAAACAATTTGAGAACAGCAATTTCTTGTTGAGCTCACTTATTTGTCGGTGCTCGGTCTGCGTCCATTGGCAATTCTGCGGGGTTCAGTAGATTGACCGCCGGGGCGTACGGTGGTAAGTGATCGGCACACCCATGAAAGTGCATCTTCTACAAATACCGCAGGGGGAAACCTGTCACCTTGAAGGCGAGGAGAATGCGGCGGCTTTGGGTTTGGAGGACGCCGGAGCAACAGCCGTTTCGCCGCTTTATTATTCGCTCGATGCGGGAGTGAGCGAGGGCGGACTTTTCGTGACCGGCAGGGCCTCGGTGCGGGTGCGAATGCAATGCGTGGTTTGCCTCGCGGAAATTGAACTGGACATCGTGGCCGACCCGTTCGCGATGCAGACCGAACTCACCGGCCGTGAACAGATAGACTTGACCCCGTTTGTGCGCGAAGATATTCATCTCCTTCTGCCCCCGCATCCGAGATGCGATGCGGGAGCCGAGTGCGCCGTAGCCGACACCGGATGTGCCGGGCGGGATTCGCCTGCAGGGGCGGGTTCGGCATGGGACGCACTCGACATGCTGAAAAATTAATTGAAAAACATTTATGGGAGTTCCCAAACGTAAAACCTCGAAGATGCGACTGCGCACGCGCAAGGCAGCCAACCGCTGGCACGCACCGAAGCTCGGCAAATGCCCGCAGTGTGGCGCGGCCATCCTTTCTCACACCGCCTGCCCGGCCTGCGGATACTACAACAAGCGGCAGGTATTGACGATCGGTGCCGAGTAGCTTGGGGTGCCGGGTTTTTCCCGCATGAAAATTGCCCTTGATGCCATGGGCGGGGATTTTGCCCCAAAAAATCCCGTCGAGGGTGCCGTGGCGGCACTGCGGGATTTTTCCGATGTCTCGGTTGTCTTCGTGGGTGACGAGACCGCCGTGCGGGCAGAACTTTCGCTCCACGACGCGGACCACCTCGCCGACAGGATCTCGTTTTACCACACGACGCAGGTCGTGGAAATGAGCGACAGTGGGCTCGACAGCGTCCGAAAAAAAAAGGATTCGTCGGTCAGTCGGGCGGTGGACCTTGTGAAGTCGGGCGGTGCGGACGCGATCGTTTCGGCCGGGCACACGGGCGCGCTTGTGGCGGCTGCGACGATCAAGCTGCGGACGCTGCCAGGAATTGATCGGGCGGGGCTTGCCGTGCTGATCCCTGCCGAAGGCGGGGTTTTTATCCTGATTGACGGTGGGGCGAACCTTGATCCGGCACCTGAGCACATCGTCGGGTTCGCGGTGATGGGGACGATCTACGCCCGCGAGCTGCTTGGCTGTTCCGAGCCGAAGGTCGGACTCCTCAACATCGGGAGCGAGGCATCGAAGGGGACCGATTTCGCACGGGAATGCCACCGCCTGCTCTCAGCCGCCCCGATCCGCTTTGCGGGAAATGTCGAGGGGCACGGGATATTTAAGCGCCCGGTGGATGTCGTCGTCTGCGATGGCTATGTTGGAAACATCATGCTCAAAACGATCGAGGGGCTTGCGAAGACGTTTTTCTCATGGATGCGGGCCGAGCTGAAAAGCTCATGGATCCGCATGCTCGGAGCGTTCCTTGCCAGGGGAGCATTTCGCGCTGTGAAGAACCGGACGAGCACCGACGAATACGGAGGAACTCCGCTGCTCGGGGTGAACGGCATCTGCATCAAGGCGCATGGAAATTCCTCCGCCCGGGCACTGCGAAATGCAATCCGCGTCGCGCGAGCAGCCGTCGAGCAGCGGGTGAACGAGCGGATCATCGAAGCAATCCAGGCACACCATGAAAAAGTCCCCGAGCCCGAAGCCGCAGCAGCCTAACCGTACCGTCTCGATCATCGGCACCGGAAGCTATGTGCCGGAGCGGGTCCTCACAAATGCCGACCTCGAGGCGATGGTTGATACCAACGACCAGTGGATCATCGAGCGCACCGGGATCCGCGAACGGCGGATCGCGAAGGAGGGGGAGTTCACAAGCCATCTCGCGGCCGCCGCCGCCCGCAGCGCGATGGCGAACGCCGGGGTCGCGCCGGAGGAGATCGACCTGATCCTCGTCGCCACGATCACTCCCGACACGTTTTTTCCCTCGACCTCCTGCCATGTCCAGCGGCTGATCGGTGCAAAAAATGCTGCGTGTTTCGATGTGAACGCCGCCTGCTCGGGGTTCCTGTATTCGGTGGAAATCGCCCAGCAGTTTATCGCGAACCACACTTACGACACGGTGCTCGTCATCGGCGCAGACAAGCTCAGCTCGATCGTCAACTGGCACGACCGAAATACATGCGTTCTCTTCGGCGACGGTGCCGGCTCGGCGATTTTAAGGAGCCGCGAGGGCTCGCACGGAGTGATCACAACCTTTATGGGGAGCGACGGAACGCTTGGCGACATCCTCCACATGCCGGGCGGCGGATGCGCGCTGCCGGTCACCAAAGAAAACGCGGATCAGCACTTCAATACCCTCCATATGAACGGCAGGGAAACTTACAAGCAGGCGGTGACCTCGATGATGAAGGCCGCCCAAAAGGCGCTCGAGCAAAGCGGGCTGACCACCGCCGACCTGAAATGCATCATCCCGCATCAGGCGAACATCCGGATCATCGAGGCTCTTGCCTCCCGGCTCCACCTGCCGATGGAAAAATTCCACATCAATCTCGACCGGTTCGGAAACACGTCAGCCGCTGCGGTGGCGATCGCGCTCGACGAGGCGAACCGGATCGGAAGATTTCATCGCGGCGACTATATCCTCCTCGTCGTCTTCGGCGGCGGGCTCACATTCGCCAGCTCGGTCATCCAGTGGTAGGACGTTTCGCGAACGGCAACAGGTCGGCATGAGGAGCATTAGCCTTTTCACAATGCGCCTCAAACTCACATCCGCCAGCCTCTACGGGATCCTCGACCTCGGGTATGTGCGCTTGGGCGACGCGGTGCCGATGGCCCGCCGGATGCTTGCGGGAGGGGTTGGGATCCTCCAGCTTCGCGCGAAGTCGGAGAGCGTGGATGCCATCCGCAAGCTTGCCAAGCTGCTCGCTCCGGTCTGCCGCGATTCCGGGGTGCCGCTGATCCTCAACGACCATCCGCAGCTTGTCGCAGAAACCGGGGCGGACGGGGTGCATGTCGGGCAGGATGATCTGCCGGTTGGCGAGGTCCGCCGGATCGTGGGACCGGACCCCATCATCGGGCTTTCGACGCACAGCCTCGCCCAGGCGCTGGCTGCCTCGCGCGGGGAGCCTGCGACAAGCGCGGGAGTCCCGCCCCGCGCCCCTGCGGATGGCATGGGCATCCTGCCCATGCGTGGATTTCCGAACACTGCGCCTGTGCCACCATCTACTGCAAAATTGCCAGCATTGGGCGGAACACCCGCTGATTCGGAATGCGGGCAAGATCCCCGCCCACCCGCCATCGCATGCGCACGCCCCGACTACATCGGGTTCGGTCCGCTCTTTGCCACGCCGACGAAGCCGGACTACGAGCCGGTCGGGCTCGGAGATGTCGCGGAGGTTTTCCGACGGGTGGAACTCCCTGTATTTTGCATCGGCGGGATCAAGTTGGAAAACCTCCCCGAGGTGGTTGCGGCGGGTGCCCGGCGGGCGGTGATCGTCTCGGGAATCCTCCAATCGCCCGACCCGGCCGGCTACTGCGCGAAATGCGCCGAAATCCTCCCCCCATCGCCGGCTCATCGCTTTTCAACACCACCACCATGAGCGGTTCAGCTATTTGATAATGACGTCGCGATAGCTTCTGCCGGACGGGATCATCGGGAGGACGTGCTCGGTGTAAGGGGTCATCACGTCGAGGACATAGGCCTCCTTCGAGGCCAGTAGCCGCCCGATCGCCGCGCGGAGATCGCGCTTGTGCAGCACCCGCTCGCACTTCACTCCGAACCCCTCGCAGATCTGCACGTAATCCGGGTAGATCCGATTGAGATCCTTGGGATCGCCGAGAAACGTGTGCCCGCGGTTGCCGCCGTGGAACCGGTCCTCCCACTGGACGACCATGCCGAGGTGCTGGTTGTTGAGGATGATCGCCTTTGCGGCGATGCCCTCTATGTGCGCGGTCGCGAGCTCCTGGACGTTCATCAGAAACGATCCGTCGCCGTCAATATCAATCACCTGCTTGTCCGGCAATGCGACCTTCGCGCCGATCGCGGCCGGATACCCAAAGCCCATCGTGCCGAGCCCGGCCGACGTCACAAACGTGCGGGGCCGCACAAAATCGTAAAATTGCCCGGCCCACATCTGGTGCTGCCCAACCCCGGTGGCGATGATCGCATCTCCGCCGGTGAGCTCGTAAAGCTCGCGGATGACATGCTGCGGCTGGATGGCATCCGACGTGTCTTTGAACGTGAGCGGGTGCTCGGATTTCCACTCGGCGATCTTGCGATACCAGTCGGCAAACCGGGTCTGGTTTTTGGCGAGACGCTTGAACCCCGCCCGGTCGAGGATCTTGTTCAGGCGCGAGAGCGCATCCTTCAGATCGCCAAGCACCGGCAGCCGGACAAGCTTGTTTTTGTTGATCTCCGAATTGTCGATATCAATGTGGACGATCTCGCCGTGCTCGCAGAATTTCTCGACCTTGCCGGTGACCCGGTCGTCGAAGCGCACGCCGATTGCGAGCAGGAGGTCGGCCTCGTTCACCGCATTGTTGGCATAGACAGTCCCGTGCATGCCAAGCCACTTCAGCGAGAGCGGATGAGTCTCCGGGAAGCAGCCGATCCCCATGAACGTCGTCGCCACCGGGATCTGCGTGCGCTCCACAAATTCGAGCAGTTCGGCCGATGCCTCACCCGAAATCACCCCGCCGCCGCAGTAGATCATCGGACGCTTCGCGCGCCCGAGCATCTCGAAAATCTCCCGTAGCTCGGCCTCGGAGGCGATTTTTTCCGGCCGATACCCTCGGAGCGTCACATCCTTCGGAAAAACCGGCACCGCAGTCTGCATCTGGATATTTTTCGGAACGTCAATGAGCACCGGCCCCGGACGCCCGGTGCGGGCGATATGGAACGCCTCCTTCATGATGCGCGGGATCTCGTTGATGTCCCACACGAGGTAGCTGTGCTTCACCATCGGCAGGGTCATCCCGAACACGTCGGTCTCCTGAAACGCCCCCCGCCCGATCATCTCCTGCGGAACCTGCCCGGTGATCGCCACCAGCGGGATCGAATCCATGAACGCATCCGCAATGCCGGTCACAAAATTCGTCGCGCCCGGCCCGGATGTCGCCATGCACACACCCACTCGACCGGTCACCCGCGCGTAGCCCTCCGCCGCAAAAATCCCGCCCTGCTCGTGCCGGGGCAGGATCGTCCGAATCTTCTTCGTCTTCGTCAGTGCCTGGTGCATCGGCATCGAGCATCCGCCCGGATACGCAAAAATCACCTCCACCGCCTCCCGCTCCAGACACGCAACCAAAATCTCGGCCCCGTTCATTTCGTTCCCGGACACCGGCTTCGCCGACGGCTTTGTGGATCGTTTGGATTTCATCGGATAAATAGAACCTCTAACTCTAATTTTTCCAGCCGTCCTCTGGCGAGGAAATATTTTTCCAGCGCGGCCGTCCCAATTTGCCCTGACCACCGGCATCCTGCCCAATCGGGATGTTTGATCCTACTTTGCCGCCAACAGGGGGCAGTTCTTCCCTGTTGACATCCACGAGGGCGTCAAAACATCTCCCTCTCCCCCTCTCCATTGCGCGCACTTCCAGTTCCTTGCAGAACCACCGCTCCCGGCTCCTGCCTGAACTTCCCCCCTTGTTCGGAAAATCAGGATGTCGCGGAAAATCGGGGTTGACATCGCGGTCGGATTTGAGAGGATCCCGCTCGGTTTAAATTCGTATGAACATGTCTTCCCTCCTCACCGGTCCCAGAACGAAACTTACCTTCGCCGCCCTCGCGCTGGCCGCATGGGCAGTGTCAACGCAATCCGCCTTCGCACTCGGCAGCGGCAGCGGGAGCCCCACCGGCAACGGATCGCAGTTTCCCAACGAAGGCTCGTTCCAAGCAACGATCCGCGCAGTCAACCTCTCTGGAGTCGCCACGTTCAGTACCGGATCCAACGGCTCGAACAGCACCTCATCGAACAGCACCTCATCGAACAGCACCTCATCGAACAGCAC
>DYRS01000010.1:0-8874 GCA_020718585.1 Chthoniobacter flavus | reverse complement strand
ATTCTTTCAACGCTAATTTTCACAGCGACGAAGGTGTCGCTCGAACGGGCCGAGAAGCCGGCGTGCATGGCAAACCTGAAAAACCTGCACATGGCACTGACGACGTATTTGAGCGACAACGGGCACTGGCCGCAGGTGCCAGAGGGGATCGAGCTGAACTCTGACCAAGAAAACGCATGGTGGAGGACAACCTTGGCTCCTTACGGCATGGTGGAAAAGTCGTGGACATGTCCGACATTGAAGCGCACGGCCCGAGAGAAGAACATGGAGCTGGCGCTCAAGGACAACCACTACGTGCCGTCGCTCTTCGACGAATTCCCGGCCACTCCCTACCGGTGGCCGAATATGGCCTGGGCGATGGAGGTCGGCAATAACCATGGAGCTGGCCTGCTGCTCATCATGATGGACGGCTCGGTTCAGACCTACGAGGAGTTTCACAACAACGCGCTCAAGTGAGCGCGGGTGCCTCTGCGAAAGTTGCAGGCGATGCAGCTTCCAGGAGCGGGGTCCGCGCTCCAGGGAAGAGCCCAGTGCGCACCAACTGCGAATGCGCCCATCGGCAATTGCATGAGTTTCTTTTTGCGTTCTCTGCGTTCTTTCGCGGCCAATCCTCTTTCCGAAAAGGCGGGCAAGATGCCCGCGCTCCCGGGAAGAGCCCCGTGCGCACCAACTGCGAATGCGCCCATCAGCTATTGCATGAGTTTCTTTTTGTTCTCTGCGGTTAAATAGATGTATTCCAACCCAACGGCTTCTGCGTATCTGGCATTTTTCCTTGCCGCGATCACCGGTCTGTCGGTTCTTCATGCGAAGGAAAAGGAACCGACGATCCGGCCGTCGTTTGCGAAGCCGGTGAAAGCCGTCGTTTTCAACGGAGGGGAAGTCAGGATTCCGCTCAGTGCAACAACCCCGGTCGGGGGCACAAAATACATCCTCCGCTCGCTGCCATCGAAAGGCGTGCTCGGGGAGATTGTTGTCGCCGAGGACGGTCTCGGTTCGGTGGTTTACCGGCACGCTGGCGGCGGGGTCGGCGAGGATTCGTTCACCTATGCGGTGCAGTCGCCGGGCGCGGCGGTCTCGAGCCGCGCGACGGTTTCGATCCACGTGGCCAACCGGCCGGCTCGGATCGCCGCTCCGGAGGAGGTTGATTTCGGGAGCGTGCCGGTCGGCGCGTCATCCCGCCGGATGCTCGTGCTGAAAAATTCCGGAGGCGAGAAATTTGTCGGTCGGATCCTGCTCCCCTCCCTCTGGGAATGTGATCGTGGGCGGGTCGAGATTCCGCCCGGCGGGGCGGCCGAGATCGCACTTGAATTTTCTCCCGACGGGGTTCGCGAGTATTCGAGTACATATTTTTTGGAGGGTCCGGGCGGGGCGACCGGATTGCTCACCGGCGAGGGGTTCGTCGTATTCGAGGTCTCCACGAAAATGCTGAAGCTGCTGGAGTCGGCGGGCGGTTCGCGCTCAGCGGAGTTGACGGTCGCCAACAAAACCGCCGAGGCCCTCACCGTGGAGTTTGAGTGTCCGCCGGAGATCTGCGAGATCCCCCCGCTCACGATCCCTCCCGACGGATCGGCGGCGGTCATGGTCGAAGCGGAAGACACACAAAAATCCGCCGCACGCGCGAATCTCATTGTGAAGGAAAGCCGGGTTTCCGCCACCGTCGAGGTCGGCATCCCGGCTGCCCCGGCTCGCCTCGTCAGCGAGCCGACGACCGCCGTGGACTTCGGAGACATCACGCCCGGAAGCAGCGCGGTCCGCGAGATTTTGATAATGAACACGGGCGGGATCCCGGCAGCGGTCGAGCTTGCGCTGCCCCCATGGATCCGCGCGGATCCCGACCGCGCGCTTATCAAGGCCGGCGAGCGTCGGACGTTCCGCCTCGAGGCTGCCGGTGCGAGGCCGGGGGATCTTCGCGACCGGATCGTGATGAAATCTGACACCGGCTCCGCCGAACTTGTTGCCACCGCAAAAGTCCGTGCAGCCGCCACCCCGGCTCCGGCTGCAGCGGCGGCACCCGCCGCAGCGGCACCCGAGGCTCCGTCGCTCAAGCCGCTCCGCATCACCCAGATCTCCCAGGGCAACGGATCGGTCACCGTGCGCTGGACCGATCCGAACTCCGAACCGCACACCTGCCGGATCGAATCCCTCCAGATCACATCCGAGGCATCGCTCGCCCGCCAGGCCGTGCTCGCGCTCAATGTGGACGCCGAAAAATTCCACGCTGAGGAATTTGCGGGCGAGCGGCTCCGGCTTGGAAAGCTCTTCGAGCAGGCGAGGCAGAACGACAAGGTCGTAAAAATCTGGTCTCCTCTGGAAAACTCCCAAATCAGCGCTCTCGGGGACGGGACGTTCGAGCTCCGGTTTCCGATGCCGGGCGATCCGGTCGTACGCGTCAGGATTCTGATGGTCCTTGCCGACGGATCCGTCTCCCCGGTCGTGAGCGAGATCAGGATTCCTCTCCGGCATCCGAATCCGCCCGGCCCGCCGGTCCTGCTGATCTCGGTCGCCGCCGCAGCAGCACTTGCCGCAGCAGCCATCTTCCTGCGCCGATACCGGGTGACCTGGTAGAGTCTCAGCGGACTTCTTTCATTTTGTCGAGCGGGCCGAGGAGGAAGTCCACAAAGAGGCTGATGACCCGACGGCTTCGGACCTTGATGTTTGCCGAGACCGCCATGCCGGACTGGAGCGGGACCGACATGCCGCGGACATCGAGATCCTGGCGCTCAAGCCCGATCTTTGCGGGGAAGCAGTAGAACGGATTCGCCTGGGTCGGGGGCAGGACGTCGGAGCCGATAAATACGAGCTTGCCGTCAATCCGTCCGTACTCGCGCGCGGGGAAGCTCACGACCTCGACCTCGCAGGCGAGCCCGGTGCGGACGAATCCGATGTCGCGGTTCGTGATGTTGACCTTCGCGATCAGCTCCTCGCTCGGGACGATTTTCAGCACGATGTCCTTCGGGGCGACGACCGTGCCCGGCTTGCTGGAAACGATTTCAAAGACGATGCCGTCGGCCGGGGAGGTGATTTCGTGGTGCTCGAGCGAGGCCGACGACTCGGCGAGGCGGCTCTCGATTTCTGTGATCCGCTGGGAGTTTGCGAGCCGGGCCTTGGTGAGTCCGGATTCGATCTCGGCGAGTTTTTTCATGTTTTCGCCGAGGCGGGTCATCGCATCCCGGCGGTAGGCGGTGTTCGTATTGGCGGCCTCTTCCCTTGCCCGACTGATTTCGAGCGTGAGGCTGTGCGTGAGGTTTTCAAGCCGCTGGACCTGGGTTTCCGCCTGGATGGCATCGGCCTCGTGCGAGAGGAAGTCAACCTGCGAGACCCCGCCGCTCTCGACGAGCTTCTTGTAGGAATCGAGTATTTTCCGGCTGTTGGTGAGGAGAAGGCGCGCCTGGGAAAGCTGGCTGGTGGCCGACGCGAGATCTTTTTCTGCACGCTCGGCCTTGAGCCGCGCCTGGTTGAGCCGTTCGGTGCGGTCTTTTTCCGCCTCGGCGAACAGCCGGGTTTGATCCGGGTCGAGCGCGACTCCCTCCGAGGAAAATGCGATCTGCGCGCGGAGAAGCGTGTTTTCCGACTGGAGCGCGACACGATTTTTTGCGAGGTCGTCCATGCCCGGAGGCAGCCCGACCGGCGGGGTGCCAGGGTTGCCGGCGTCGAAGAGCTGCGCGTAGAACGATTCCTCGTTTTTCATCGAAACGAGCAGCTCCCGCAAAGAATGCAGCTCGGCGGTCGCCACTTTCGGGTCCAGCCGGACGAGCGGCTGTCCGGTTTTCACCCGTGCGCCCTCCTTGACAAGGATCGCCGAGATGACGCCCGGCACCGGGGATTGGACATCCTGCACCGCACCGTGCGGCTCGAGCTTTCCAGTCGCGTGGACAACCTCGTCCATGTGCGCAAGGCACGCCCAGACGAACGCGAACACTGCCGCTCCGATGATCGTCCACATAACGGCGCGCGACCAGACGAGCGACTGCCGGAAAAACATTGTCTGGCCCTCCGGGCGGATCGCGCCGGCGATGGCGGCCCGGGCTTTATGGAAAAGTTTCATGCTTCGGCTCCCTGCTGTTGGTGGAGCGTGGAGTAGAGCCCGCGGAGGGCCATGAGCTCGCCGTGGGTGCCCTGCTCGACGAGCACCCCGTTGTCGAGCACGAGGATCCGATCAGCGTGCTGGACCGAGCGGACCCGGTGGGTGACAAAAAAGACCGTGTGCCCGGCGAACTCGGCGGCGAGGTTTTCGCAGACCTTGCGTTCGGTTGCAAAGTCGAGCGCGCTCGTCGCCTCGTCGAAGATGAGCATCCGCGGCCGCTGGAGGATCGCCCGCGCGATCGCGATCCGCTGGCACTGGCCGCCGGAGATCGCCCGCCCCTGCTCGCCCGCCCGGGTGTTGTAGCCCTGCGGGAGCGCCATGATGAAATCGTGCGCCTCGGCGAGCCGCGCGGCACGGATGATCTCCTCCGCCGTCGCATCGGGATCGGCGAGCGCGAGGTTTGCGAACATCGACTCGTTGAAAAGCAGGCTGTCCTGCATCACCGTCGCGAGCTGACGCCGGAGCGAGTGGAGCTCGACCTTCGCGATCTCGTAGCCGTCCACCAGGATCCGGCCATCGTCGGGCGCGTAGAGGCGCGGGAGCAGCTTGAGAAGGGTGGATTTTCCAGATCCGCTGCGCCCGATAACCCCGACAAACGAGCCGGCCGGGATGTCGAACGACACGTTGCGAAGCTGGGGCGCCTGTCCGGGGACGTAGCCGAATGTCACGCGATCGAACGTCACGCGACCGGCGACCGGCGGCATCGGGATGTTCCGCGCCTCCTCGGCCGACTGCTCGGGCGGCTGGTCGAGGACGTCGCCGAGCCGCTCGATCGAGAGCCCGACCTCCTGGAAGTTTTGCCAGCTTTGGGTGAGGCGCAGGAGCGGGTTCGTGACGTAGCCTGCAATGATCCGGAACGCGATGAGCTGCCCGAGGGTGAGCTCGCCCCGGATGACCAGCACGGCACCATACCAGAGGACTCCGAGGTCGCCGAGGCGGCTGAGAAGGGTTGTGGCCGAGCCCATGGCGGTCGAGGTGACGACCGCGCGGAAGCCGGACGACACATACCCCGCATACCGGTGCTGCCATTTTTGACGCGAGTGGTGCTCGAGGTTCTGGGCCTTGACGGTTTGGACCCCGGTGATCGTCTCGACGAGGTGCGACTGCGTGTTGGCCATGTGCTGCGCGCGCTCGCGGATCTGTCGGCGAAGCAGCGGCGAGACGGCGACGGTGACGCCGGCCATGAATGGCAGCGCGACCAGCGCGACGAGCGTCAGAGGGACGCTGTAAAAGACCATGATCCCGACATAGATGACGGAAAAAATCGCATCAAGGCCGACGGTGAGCGCGGTGCCAGTGAGGAATTGGCGGATATTTTCCAACTCCTGGAGACGCGAGGAGATTTCCCCGACCGGGCGGCGGTGGAAATACCCGAGCGTGACCCGGTAGAGGTGGTCCATGATCCGCGTGCCGAGCGCGAGGTCAATCCGGTTCGTGGTATCAACGAAAAGGTAGGTCCGGAGCGCGGTGAGCGCGACGCCCGCGACGGCGATCGCGACGAAGAGGAGCCCGAGCACGTTGAGCGTCTGAAGGCTGTTTTGCACGAGCACCTTGTCAATGATGACCTGCGTGAGGAGCGGGTTGGCGAGCGCGAAGAGCTGGACAAAAAATGAGGCGATGAACACCTCGACGAGCGCCCGCTTGTGCTTCTTGACCGCGGGCAGAAACCACCGGAGCCCGAACTTCCCCGAGGCCGCCTCGTCCGGCAGCGGGGTCAGCAGGAGCGCCTGCGCCTCCTCCTCCTGCGAGGCAACAAATTCGTCTTTCGGAATCCGGTGCAGCCCAGTCCGAGGACTCGAAATCACCGCGTCCGCCCCGCGCGTCGGAAACAGGACCGCGAGCCCGTCCTGCCAGGAAACCAGCGCGGTCGCATCGAGGAGCGGAAGGTTTTTCGCAGGGATCTTGATCAACTGCGCGCTGAAGCCGGCGATCGCCGCAACCGTCCCACACACATGGAACGTGGCCGGCCGCCGGTCGCGCATTTCGTTGTGAAGGACTTTTCGCAGCGCCTCCTTCGGGAACGCCTTGTCGTGAAAAATCGAAAGGATCTCGAAGCACGCGACGACTTCCTCCCGGCTTCCCTCCTGGGTCTTGACCTCTGGGAACGCGGTGTCGCGCTCGAGCAGGTGGTCAATCGAGGGGATCTCGCCCTGGATTTGTTGCGTGGCGGTCAGCTCGCGCGGGACCGCCTCCGCCGGAATCGCTGCGGCGGGGAATCCGAGGCACCGGACCGCGCCCGTGTCCGGGCCGACCGGCAATCCGCGCAGCTCCCCGGCTGCGGCGATCCACACGATCTCATCGCCGGTCCTCTCATCGGAGGTTTCCGCGACGCGCACGAGCGGGAGCACGTCGCGCACCGAGTCGCGCAGACGCCGGGAATCTCTCGCGGCGGCCCGGAATTCCCGCGCGAGCAAATCATATACCTCGGCCGCCGAGGGTGCCGAACGCAGAGACGCGAGGACGGACGCCGGAAGCCCGGAAAAAAATTGTTCAGCGGGCACGACCAGGCAGACCGATTCCTCGGCGGCTGCGACCGATTCGATCGCCTCGCCGGCGAGGACCGAACTCAGGCCGACGACCGCGCCCGGCCCGAGGGTTGCGATTGTTTCCGGGGCGTGTCCGGCATGCCCGAGCACCCGCAGGCGGCCTCTCAGCAGGACAAGGACAGATTTTACCGGGTTGCCCGGCGCGAGCACCTCGCGTCCGATTTCCAGCCGGGCGAGGTGGCCGGATTGCACGAAGCGCAGCAGCTCGTCGCGCGACATTTCGGAAAATGGCGGCCATGCGGCGAGCGCTCCGGCGGCGGCCAGCTCCTGAGCGGGGTCAGCGGCCATCTTCCTCCATGCGTTTTGTGGCGATCTCGTCAAGGATCCCCGCGCGCAGGTTCGCGTCGAGCACGGCCGGAATCCGCTTCTCCATGCGGGCGACAAGATGCCAGCCGGCCACGGCAAACGGTTCGAGGAGTTCGCCCTCGCGCGCGCCGCGCAGCCGGTCGGCGAGTACCGGATGCATCGCGCCGAGCACGACCGGGCCGACGATCCCGCCGGTCAGCTTTTCTGGTCCGCCCGCATGGGCCGGTGCCAGCTCGGCGAATGTCGCCTCGCCCTCGCGCAGCCGGAACCAAAGCTCGCGCGCAACCCCCGCCTCGCGAACCCGCAGAAGCGAATAGACGACCCGCTCGAGCATCCCCTTTCGCCGGTCAAAATACTCCCCGACCTGCGGGCCGAACGCCTGCTCCTTCCAAAGAGCGATCCTCGCCTCGCGGGCGGCGGCCTCGCGGATGCGGACGCTTTCGCAGCCCGCATACTCGGCCGGGATTGGGCTTGCCGTGGCCGGATCCATCCGGTGCTTTTCACAAAACGCATTCCAGACGTCGTCCACATTTTCGATCTCGACGCCCCGGCTTTCGCGGTCGAAAAACCGTGCCTTCAAAAGCGGGTTCAACAGCCGGTAGCCGGCAAGTTCCTCGAACTGAACAGGGCCGTCCATCAGCTACTTCACAAACCGGCTCATCCATTCGAGCCGGCGCGGCCAGAGGTCGCGGATCGCATAGCGGGTGACGATGGACTCGCGCGCCTTCTCCCGCATCGCCCGGTAGGCCTGCGGATTTTCCAGGACCGCGCAGAGTGCGTCCGCGATCTCGCCGGGCTGGAAAAAATCCACCAGCAGGCCGTTGACATTGTGTTCGACGACCTCCTCGACCGGCGGCGTGCGCGAGGCGACGAGCGCGCAGCCAGCGGAAAGCGCCTCCATGCACGACCACGAGAGCACAAACGGGCGGGTCAGGTAAAGATGGGCGGACGACGCCTGGAGGACGGTCCGGTATTCCGCGGTCGTCAGCGGACCGGTGAAATGCGCGCGCGCCGGGTCGAGGGGAGTTTTTTCCAGGATCACCTGCTTCCAGGTTTTTCCATTGGGAGCGGCTTTTCCGTAGGCTGCTCGGTCCTCGCCGACCAGCACGACGTGCGCTTCCGGACGGCGATCAAGAACCCGCGCAATCGCATCCACCGCCTGCGGAAACCCCCGGTAGGGCTCGAACCCGCGGCTCACATAGGTCACGATCTCCTTCGCGCCGGAAAGGTCCAGCCCGACGCGCGGGAGCACAAGCGGCACACCCGCTGCCGGCTGGTGGTAGTCGGTGTCAATCCCCTCGTGCAGAACGCTGAGCTTGGCATCAAAAATCTCCGGAAACTGACGCTTCTGCCAGTGCAGCGGCACGACCCCCGCATCGCTGGAAGCAAGGTCGAGCAGGAGGGATACGTTCTTTGTCCTGATCCGCGCCTCGTCGTCGGCCGAGAGCTTTTCCGCCGGATCGAAATCGCTGTCCGTCCCGTGCGCGTGATAATACCACTCGAAATTGCAGAGCAACGGGCGCCCCGGAAAGACGTCCTTCATATAAAGCGTCGAGCCCCAGCCGGCATGCCCGAAAATCACGTCAGGAATCCAGCCCGACCGCCTGAGCTCGACAGCCGCCTGAAATGCCGCCTGCCCTTGCAAGACCGATGTCTCCAGCCCCCGGATATAATGGTGGGTCTCCTTCCGCGCCGCCCGCGCCGGCTTGTAAAGAATCCTCCGCACACCCGGCAACTGCCCCCGGTCAGCGGTCGTAAGAAAAACAACCTCGTTTCCAGGAATCCTCCCGAGGAACGAGGCAAACGGCCCGTGCTGGGACGGAAAATTTGGATGAAGAAAAAGAAACCTCATTGTCGAAATGGTTGGCGAAATAGCCAACAAAACACTCAAGGGATCCTATGTGCGCTTCTTAAGGCTGTCAACGGAGGAACGCCCGC
>DYRS01000285.1 GCA_020718585.1 Chthoniobacter flavus | reverse complement strand
CTTCCGCGCCATCCTCGCCGATTGAACCCTCACGGGGTTCACCGAATATTTACTGTCGTTCATTGGAGTACCCCCCCAGCGCAAGAGGATGGTTTCATTTTTTATTGAAGATAGTGAATATTTTAGGCCAAGATGTGCCACATCGTCATGAATGGCATCATTGAAGAGGAAAAGCCCGCCGCGCTGTCGCCGCTCGAAATCGAGGCGATCGAGATGTTCATCGGGTTCTTGAAGCTGATCGGGCTTCCGAAATCGGTGGGGGAGATTTACGGGCTGCTCTTTGTGGCGACGAAGCCGCTGACGATGGACGACCTCATCGGGCGGCTGCGGATCAGCCTGGGTGCGGCCAGTCAGGGGCTGAAGCTGCTGCGCTCGGTCGGAGCGGTGAAGGTCGTGTATTCGCCTGGCGAGCGGCGGGACCACTACGTGGCGGATCTCGCGCTGAGCAAATTTGCGTCGGCCTTCATCCGGGATGAACTCGATCCGCGCATCAACCGCGCGATGGAGCGGATCGCACGCATGGAGACCGAGGCTCTCCTGATGGACGAGCCGGACAAAAAAATCACGTTTCAGCGGATCGAGCGCCTCCGGCATTGGATGCAGCGCGGACAGAAAATGTTGCCTTGGATTTTGAAGTTTCTCGTGAGATAATTCGCGCGCGTCGAGCACCCTGTGGAAAACAGGAAAACATCTGAAAATCTTCGAATGGACCGGTGGAAAAATCCTCGCCGATGACCAAAGGCGGCAGCTTGCTTTGCGCGCCTTCGGCGCAAATTTGAAATGGGGAAAGCGAAATGGGAAAGTCCCGCCCTCCGCACCTTCCGCTTCCCCCTCCCTCTCCGCGCCTCCGCGCCTCTGCGTCTCTGCGTCTCTGCGTGAGACCTCTTCTCCTCCCCGCTTTCTCTCCCCTCCCCCGATGACCCATCTCCAGCAACTCGAAGCGGAAAGCATCCACATCATGCGCGAGGTGGTCGCGGAGACGTCCAACCCGGTCATGCTTTACTCGATCGGCAAGGACAGCGCGGTCATGCTTCAATTGGCCCGCAAGGCGTTCTTTCCGGCGGTCCCGCCATTCCCTCTCCTGCACGTTGATACCCGGTGGAAATTCCGCGACATGTATTCGCTTCGCGAGCGCATGTCCCACGAATCCGGAATGCGGCTGATCGTCCACACCAACCCGGATGGCATTGCGCGGGACATCAATCCCCTCACCCACGGCTCGGAGGTCCACACCAACGTCATGAAAACCGAGGGCCTCAAGCAGGCACTCGACGCGCATGGGTTCGATGCCGCATTCGGCGGAGCCCGGCGGGATGAGGAGAAATCGCGCGCGAAAGAACGCGTTTTTTCCTTCCGTTCCTCCGCCCACCGATGGGATCCAAAAAACCAGCGCCCGGAACTCTGGCAGCTCTACAACGCCCGCAAACACAAGGGCGAATCCATCCGCGTGTTCCCGCTCTCGAATTGGACCGAGCTCGACATCTGGCAGTATATTCATCTGGAAAACATCCCGATCGTCCCGCTCTACCTCGCCGCCCTTCGTCCGGTCGTCGAGCGCGGCGGCGCGCTCATCATGGTGGATGACGACCGACTGCCGCTCCGCGACGGCGAAGAGCCCACGATGAAAAATGTCCGCTTCCGCACGCTCGGCTGCTACCCTCTGACTGGGGCGATCGAGTCCGCCGCCGATACGATCCCCGCGATCATCCAAGAGATGCTGCTCGCGCCGACTTCCGAACGCCAGGGCCGG
>DYRS01000094.1:1255-8626 GCA_020718585.1 Chthoniobacter flavus | reverse complement strand
AATCCGAACAACGCTTGAGACCTCTGTATTACCGCGGCTGCTGGCACAGAGTTAGCCGTCTCTTCCTCTTGTGGTACTATCACTTTCTTGTTCCCGCATGACAGGAGTTTACGACCCGAGGGCCTTCATCCTCCACGCGGCGTCGCACCATCAGGGTTTCCCCCATTGTGAAAAATTCTCGACTGCTGCCACCCGTAGGTGTCTGGACCGTGTCTCAGTTCCAGTGTGGCTGGTCGTCCTCTCAGACCAGCTACCCGTCATCGCCTTGGTGGGCCGTTACCTCACCAACTAGCTGATAGGCCGCGAGCCCATCTGAAAGCGCATTGCTGCTTTGGCTTCGGAGGGATGTCCCCCCGGGCCACATGCGGTATTAATTCGCCTTTCGGCGAGCTATCCCCCTCTTTCAGGCAGGTTGCTCACGCGTTACTCACCCGTGCGCCACTAGGCCAACCAAGTATTGCTACCCAATTGACCCCGTTCGACTTGCATGTCTTATCCACGCCGCCAGCGTTCGTTCTGAGCCAGAATCAAACTCTCCGTTGAAAAGTTTGTCCTCCGCCGCTAGGCGGAAGAAAGTTTTCTGACTATCCATATACTACCGAGTGAGACTCGGTTATTATTTGGGCCGTCAAATTAAAAAATCAAAACCGACGGAAACGCACAATTCAGCATATGCTGATTGTCATTATCTAATTGTTTGCGTTCTGAATTTTACCGATGACCGGTGAAAATTCGAATCAGATTTTCAAAAACCAAACCCGCTCGGTGGCGCGCCCGGCAGCGACATTTGTCGGCTGTTTCGGCGTGTCGAGGCCACCCTCGGGAGATCAAATTCCCACCGGCCTTTTTGCCAGCGGGACGATCAACATATCCGCACGCAGAAATTCGTCAATGCCTTTTTAAAAAAAAGTTTCCAGCCGCCAGTCTTGCGGCGGATATTTTTCACGCTGCATCCCGCAGATCCGCTTGGGGAGATGGTTTCCGGGCGTCAAGAGGAATATTTCACAATATTAAAAATCCGAAAAAATATTTCATTCCGTCATTCCGGCCTGCCGGAGCGCTCGCGCGCCGGGGATTTCCCGGGACGATTTCGCGCGGTTTTCCGGCTGGCTATTTTGGTGCGGGGACGGCATGAATACGGGATGCTGGCAAAACGGGTAATTCCCTGTCTGGATGTGACTGACGGGCGGGTGGTAAAGGGGACAAAGTTTCTGGATCTGCGGGACGCGGGCGATCCGGTCGAGTGCGCGAAGGAATACGACCGGCAGGGGGCGGACGAGCTGGTCTTTTTGGACATCACGGCATCGAGCGACGGGCGGGCGACGATGGTATCGGTGGTGAGCCGCACGGCTGAGCAATGTTTCATGCCGCTGACCGTGGGCGGGGGCATCCGGACGCCGGAGGATTTCCGCACGATGCTGCGGGCGGGGGCCGACAAGGTGAGCGTGAACACCTCGGCACTGCAGCGACCGGAGCTGATCCGCGAGGGGGCGCGCGGATTCGGCTCGCAGTGTGTGGTGGTGGCGATTGACGCGAAGCGGGACGGGGCCGGGCGGTGGAAGGTTTACACACATGGGGGGAGGAATCCGACCGACCGGGACGCTGTCGGGTGGGCGCGCGAAGCCGAGCGGCTCGGGGCGGGGGAGATCCTGCTCACGAGCATGGATGCGGACGGCACCTGCGGCGGCTACGATCTGGAGCTGACGCGCGCGGTTGGCGAGGCGGTCGGGATTCCGGTGATCGCCAGCGGTGGGGCGGGCGATCTGGGGCACCTTGCGGACGTTCTGGAAAAGGGAGCCGCCGATGCAGTGCTGGCCGCGAGCATTTTCCACTTTGGAAAATTCACGGTTGACGATGCGAAGGCGCATCTGGCTGGGCGGGGGATCCCGGTGCGCGGGCGGTATGCGGGCTGACGGCTCCTTACCGTCCGATTTCGACGACCGATCCGACCGATCCGACCGATCCGAACGCCAAGTTCGTCCCATACGACTGATCGGCCGGATTCCCGGGGTCGCCGACAGAAACCATGTCGATCGTAATTCCGGCATGAAGTGCCGGGATGCCCGCAAGTATGGCGGATAACAAGTGCCAGCGGGTTGAATATTTGAGATACCCCATCCTTGATCCCGGCCTCGCCGGGGTGTAGTCGGGTGGCGATGAACCCGCAATCCTTGGCACCGTGGTGCCGCATGGAGTCCGTGCACCACCACCAACCATCCGATTCCGCGTCGCGCGGCATGATCCGATGAGCGACCAGCGGACGGAGAAGAAGGCGTTCCAGGTGAACATGGACCGGAGGTTCTACGGGACGTTTGCGGAGATCGGCGCCGGGCAGGAGGTCGCGCGGAGGTTTTTCGCGGCGGGCGGGGCGGCAGGCACGGTTGCCAAAACGATCTCAGCCTACGACATGACGTTCAGCGACGCGATCTACGGCGCGTGCGGACGCTACGTGAGCCGGGCGCGGCTCAACACGATGCTCAACCACGAGACCGAGCTCCTGATCGAACGGCTCGATAAATCGGTCGGCTCCGAGCGGTGCTTTTTTGTTTTTGCCGACACCGTGGCCGCGCGCTCGTTCCGCCGACATGACGAGTCGCACGGCTGGATGGGGCTCCGGTTCCAGCACGCCCCGCGCGCGCCGTTCAGCGAAATCATCCTGCACGTCCGGATGTTCGACCCGGAAAATATCCAGCAGCAGGAATCGCTCGGGATCTTCGGCGTCAACCTGATCCACGCCGCGTCCCAGCCCGCCGACCGTCCGGAGGCACTCATCGCGGCGCTGATGGATGACCTTGCGCCGACCCGGATCGGGGTGGACATGATCCGGTTTTCCGGGCCGGCGTTCGAGGGGGTGGACAACCGGATCATGAACCTCCAACTCGTCGTGCTCGGACTTACGAAGGCGACGTTGTTCCGGGCGGACGGCGAGGTCGTGCAGGCTGCCGACGCATTTTACAAGAAGCCGCTCCTTGTCGAACGCGGGAGCTTCCGCCCGGTCACGCTCCTCACCAACGACATGCTCGAATGCGCCCACAAGCTCTTCGACGCCGAGGAGAGTATCTCCGGCAGCGAACCCGAGATCCTCATGGAGATCACCATGAAAAATCTTCTCGCGACCGGGACCCTCGACCTGCGGGATTTCCTCGACCGCGTGGATATGCTCGGCGCGCTTGGCCACACCGTCCTCATCTCGAACTACGGCGAGTTCCACCGGCTGGTCAACTACCTCTCGATCTACACCGACCGGATGATCGGCCTCCCGCTCGGAATCCCGGGCATGCACGAGCTCTTCAGCGAAAAATTCTACACCGACCTTGAGGGAGGGATCCTCGAGGGTCTCGGGCGGCTCTTCAAACACAACGTCAAGCTCTACGCCCACCCGCGGCTGATGCCCGACGGATCGCTCGTCACCGCGGAAAATTTCGAGGTCGCCCCGAATATCGCCCACCTCTATGCGCACCTGCACGAAAACGGTTTCATCGACGGGATCGACGGGTTCCGCCCGGAATTCCTACCGATCCGCGCGCCCGACGTGCTCGCGCTAATCCGCGCCGGCGACCCGGCATGGGAAAAAATGGTCCCCGGGGAAGTCGCAAAAATCATCCGCGCGCGCCAGCTGTTCGGGTCCGTCGGCGACCCGGCCCCGCAGCCGCCCACTACGGGGATCTGAGCGACACCGTTGGAAAATATGTTTTTTTGCACTTTGACGAGCGGGCCATTGTTTCCTGCGGAATCAGTGGCAATGACGGTGAGGCTGTGGATCCCCACGGTGGAAAAGTGTAGGGGAGGCTCCAGACCCCGTCACTGGCGAGTGCCGTCTGCGTGGCCAAATGGGTTGCTAGAGCTCCGCGGCGGTCCGCTTTGCGGCGTCGGAAAAATGCGCCTCGTAATCGGATTGGAGTTCGTTGTTGAAAATCAGGGCCCTGCCCTCGCCGGTTGACGGGTTGATGCGAAGCTGGGAGCTTACATTTTTCCCCAGCCAGGCGATCGAGTCGGCTCCGTCGGACGAGCCGGACGAGCCGCCGTAGGCGATCTCGAGCGCGCGGCGGAGAATCCCGGTCCGGCGGCTGTCCGGCGTGCAGATCCCGACCGCGTAAAATTTTTCTCCAAAAAAATAATAGACGATTTCCTGGACGGCGAGTCCGCCGAGCGATTTCGTCTCATCGTTGCGAATGAACTGCCGGAGCGGGTCGCCGGGGGCGGGGTCATCGGCGAGCGGTTCGAGCTCCCAGCTCTTTTTGACCTCGTCGAGAGCGGTTCCAAACGCCACGCCGCGGAACGCGTTGTCGGGGTCGGCGGACGACACCGGCCCGCCCGAACGCGCCGGATGTGCCCCCCAAAAAAAGCCCGCCGCGAGCGCGGCCGACAGAAAGCGGCGGAGCAGGGTCGACCGCAGGCGCGGCGCGCCGGATCGCATCGGGACGGACATCTCAGGTGTTTGCGCCATTTCGCTTGATCCGGGTGGGGCGGTGTGCCGCCTCACCGGCCGACGGCGAGGCGCTCGGCAAGCTTGGTCGGGAGTTCGGCCGCGAGAACCGCTTTTTGGGCGCCCGCGAGGTCGTATTCCAGTCGGCGCAGCGTGATCGTGCCAGCGCCCGTGTCGTAGATGCAATATGCCGCACGCCAGTCGCCGTCGCGCGGCTGGCCGACGCTCCCGACGTTGATGAGATATTTTTTTCCCGCCGCGATTTGGAGGTCTTGTTCGAGCGAAATCGTGCGGACGCTTCCATCCCGGACGTAGGCTTTCGGGGCGTGGGTGTGGCCGATGAAGCAGACCGACGTGTGCTGGTAGCTGAAGCTGGCGGCGGCGTCGAGCTGGTTGAAGACGTAGCCCCACTTGTGCGGGGTGTCGAGCGTGGCATGGACGATCGTAAAATCACGGACCTGACGCTGGAGGCGGAGCGTGCGCAGCCATTCCTTGTCCTCCTCCGAGAGCTGGGCGCGTGTCCAGTTCATCGCCTCCTCGGCAAGCGCGTTGAACCCCTCCTGGATGCCGACCATCGAGGCCTGCTCGTCGTGGTTTCCCTTGACCACCGGGCAGTCGAGCTGGCGCACGATGTCGAGGCAATCGGCGGGGTAGGCGTTGTATCCGACGACGTCGCCCATGCAGACATGGTGAGTGCATTTTCTCTCTTCTGCGTCGGCAAGGACGGTGCGGAGCGCGTGGAGGTTGGCGTGAATGTCGCCGAAAATGGCAAATCGCATAGAGAGAGTTGGGTTGCCGCCTGAGTGCGGCGGTCAGTTATCATTCAAGCGTTCGGCGGCGGGAATATCCAGTTTCTTTTCCATGTCGCGGAGAAGATTGACCAGCGTGGGGAGCCGCTGCTTTTCGCCCTGGAGGTAAAGTGCCTTGAGGAACTCGTAGGCCTCGCGCTCGTGCCCTGCGCATTTCGCCATCTCGTATCCCGCGAACCGCCGGCAATACGGGGGCGCACCAGGAAACTCCGCAGCCTTGAGAAAAGCCTTCGCCGCAGCGCAGTGGTCCTCGAACTTGTCGCGCAGCATGACCCCGAGCTGGAGGTAGAGCTGGTGGCGGTCCGGGTTGTTCCGGATCCCGCGCTCGAGGAAGTCTTTTCCCAGGTTGAAATACTGGCGCTGGGCGCGGATCCTGAGTGCCTCGCTCGGCTGCTTTTCGTCCTGCATGGCGGCGACGCTGGCATTCCACGCCATGTGCCATGCCGCCATGTCCCAGTAGAGGATCGAGCGCGGCTGGAGCGTGGTCACCGTGTTGAAGAGCCCGGCCATCCGGCCCCACTCGGTGCTCTCCCACGCCGTGTGCGCCTCGATCCATAGGAACGCGGCAAGCGGCGAACGAAACCCGCTCAGCGCGGCAAGGAATCCCATCTGCCCGATCCGCTCGCGCAGGTCGAGATTGATGGCGGTCGTGCGAAATCCCGCAGCCTTCGCCTCGGCGGCAAGGCGGGTCTGAAACGGGATGATCAGCGCGCCGAAGGCCGCCAGCAATGCCGCCGCCGCAATCCGCCTCGCAATCATAGCTCGCGCCCCGCGAAGAGCATCGCGGCAAGCGAAAAATAGACCGCCACATAAAGCCCGCCGAGCGCCGCAGTCTGCAGGAACAGCCCGGTCGGCACCGCCACCCCGGCAATCACGTCATCCACAAAATTGAACGCCTGGAGGTCGGGAAAAATCAGCGCGACCACGGCCGTGAGCACCCGCGACCACCAGTGGATGTCCCCGCCCGCGAGCAAGTATTCGCGCGCGGTCGCCTGGAGGTGTCCGATGAAATAGATCGCGACCGCCATGAGGATCGTGAAGAGCCCGGACGATGCAAACGCCGAGAGAAAGAGCGTCATCGCGGCGAGGAGGGCGGATTTGACGAGGATGATCGCGATCCCGGGGATCAGGTTCGCATTGAACGTCGAGGCGGCGACCTCCTTCAGCGCAAGCGCGAGATCCTCGGCCGACCCGCCCGCAAGCTGGGCCCGCGTCTCCGCCAGCACCCCGCGCTCCTGGATCCACAGCACCGCCAGAAAAAGCCCGGCCATCAGAATGATCGCCAGCGTGAGAAGAAGAAAGATCCCGACCAGCTTGCCAAAAAGATACGAGAACCTCGGCACCGGCTTCGCAAGAATCGTGTAGATCGTCCGGTCCTCGATGTCCTTCGGCAAAAAATTTGCCGTGGCCATGATCGCGAGGAGCGAGGTGAAGACCGACATCGCGCCGAGCGAGATGTCCTTGAGCATCTGGAACTGCTCCTGGAACGAGAACTTTGCGACGAACGCAGATCCGCCGATGATGAGCAGCGCGAAGATCAGAAGAAAATAGAAGACCTTCATCCGGACCAGCTCGGTAAATGTCGTGCGCCCGATCGCCCATGTGCCTTGCAGGGATTTCATGATGCCGTAATGTTATGGGGAATGCCGACCCCGATGTCGAGATTGGAGAGTGCCTCCCCCCGGCGGCGGCACGCTCGTGCTCATTGACGGGACCTGCGCGCTGTGCAGCCGGTTCATCGAATGAGTTCGCGAAGAGTTTGCAGTGCGGAAAAAACGATCCGGCCCTGCTCTTCGATGCTGGCGACGACGTCTTCCGGCGTGCGCCCGTCAACCTTCACGACGGCGTTCGGGTTGACGGCTTTGAGGTCGAATACCGCCGCGTCGATCGCATCGGCCTTGGACTGTGCGTCGCGGGCGGCCTTTTCGCGTTCCCCGATCTTCGCTTCCAGGAGTCCGATTTTTTTGTCCTTCGGATTCTCCGCCTTGAGGGCTTTCAACTTTTCCTTGAGGGAAACGACTTCGGCCTTGGCGACCTCCGCTTCGGTGACATGTGGTTTCCTGTCCTCGCGGGCCTGCCTGCGGCGGGCGGCGAAGTCCACCGTCCACGAGTAGCGGCTTTCGGCGGCCGGGATGC
>DYRS01000094.1:0-1155 GCA_020718585.1 Chthoniobacter flavus | reverse complement strand
CGTGCTTGAGCGTGTCGATGTCCGTGCTGGCCGGCGAATGGCCGAGGTTGCGGGCGATGTGCTCGTAGGCGACAGCGAGGAATCCGCCGGTGCCGCAGCAGGGGTCATAGATCGTGTCGCCCAGTTCCGGCTGGATCGTGTGGACCATCGCCCGGATGACCTCGCGCGGGGTGAAGAATTGTCCACCGTCGGAGTTCTTCTCACCCATCTTGAGCAGGAGGTCCTCATACACCTGCGAGAGCGTGAAAAAATGCGTGTCGTCCACATGATCAATGCTGATCTCGTCCACCTTGTCAAAATATCGCGGAGGTTCGTCTCGCTGTCCACGCGCACGCGCTCGACAGCGGTCATGATCCGGCCGATCACCCGCTGCTTCCGCGTGGCCGTGGGGTTCGGCAGCTTGGTCGCGGGATCAATATCCAGCGCGTGCAGGTGCGGCAGCAGCCCGGTGTTGATGAACTCGAAGAGCTTCCCGTCGCCTTTGGAAAACAGTTCCTGCCGCTTCCAGCCGTAGGGCTTGCCCTCGTCGGTTTGCGTAAGCAAAGGGATTGATCGGCGTGATGCCATCAATGCCCGTGAAGTCGGCCATATTCTCGGTAAGGATGATCAGGATGTTTTCGCGGATCAGAGCTTCAAGGGCGTAGGTCTCTTCCCGGCTGAACCGGCCCGCAAAGCGACCGGATGAGGTCACGATTTCCTCCTCCTGTCCGCCTCGCTCTTTCAAGAACCGCTCCAAAGTCACACCAGTTCGGGAAAGGAATGCGCCTCGTAGCCGTGGACCAGCGATCCGAGCACGTCCATGAAGGAAGCGAGCGGGTGGTCTTCGTCCTCCCCGACCTCGTCGGTGATCTCGTCGAGGAGAGAGACAATGCGCGAGTATTCCGCACCCGTGCGGGGGACGCAAACCAGCGTGGAGATGGGTGTCCAGCTCCGCGTGAGGGTATCGAGTTGTGCTGCGCTCATTTTTTCCAGGCTCCTTTGTCGTATTCACTATGCGTCAATACATGGCGGATGTAAACTTTTCCCCGGTTGTAGTGGATGGCCGCGATGAGGCGCGCATTGTTCCCGGCGATGTTGAAAACCGTGAACTTCCCCACCTTGTCGGCATGCGGAAAAACCGACCGGACCTGTTGAATGTCGGAAAAGTTCCTCGCC
>DYRS01000284.1 GCA_020718585.1 Chthoniobacter flavus | reverse complement strand
AAGGGTTTGATGATGGCCTCGATCTTCTTCATAGGCCCCGCATTAAGAATTGTCCTGCGCGACTTGGCAAACAGGCCCCGACAGCAGGATCATGAAAAGATAAATGAAACCCATCCACTGGCGGCGCGGTCCGCTCGGCAAATACCTCCGGCATCTCCCGCGCGCGAAGCACATCCGGGGGACATGGCTGCACCGGCGGCTGGGCGAGCGCATGTTCCATAACGAACTCTGGCAGCCGACGCGCCGGAGGGTTGCGGGTGGGATGGCGGTCGGCGCGTTTTTCTCGATGCTGCCGGCGCCCGGCCAGACGATCGGTGCCGCGCTCCTGGCCTACTTCACGCGCGTGAACATGCCGGCTGCCGTGGCGGCCACATGGATCAGCAACCCGTTCACGATGCCGTTCTTCATCTATGCCCAGTACCGGCTCGGCTGCATCATCCTCGGGCAAGGGCCGTCGGAGGTCCCGACGCACGACCTCCTCGCGCTTCTGAAAAAGGCGCCGCTTCCGTTCCTCGTCGGCGTGCTCCCATCGGCCATCATCCTCGCGATGATCGTGTATCCGCTCTCGATTTTGACATGGGATTTCTTTTGCGAGCGGATCCGGGCACGCCGGGCCGCGACCGGGGAGTGCCCGCCCGCTTCGCCCGAACAGGACTGAACTCCACGCCGGCCATCACGATGCGTTCGCGGCGGATCGTGCAGAGGCGTTCGATCACATTGCGCACCTCCGTATTCTCCACAAAGCCGTTCGCGCGGAGTCGATCGAAGACTTCGCCGCTCGCTGTGAGCCGGGCTGGACATGGCGAAGGAATTTTCGGCAAGGGAACAGGCATGTCGTTATCGCCCCCCCATGCCGGCTTCGACCTGCGCGAGCCGTTCATCCTCGCGGGCGATCAACGCTTTCCGGCGGTTGATTCTCATGCGGACACCACCTGCGATGGCACCTGCAAGAACGACAATCCAACCCCATGCGGGGATCGCAACCCCTCTGCTTGGCTTCGTCCAAATTCGGAATGTGGGAGACGGGATGCCCGGAGTCCCCGCAGCATCAAGGGCGATAATCCGAATCGACCAAAATGTGTTTGCTGCCAGATTTTCCCATCGCGCAGTGACCTTCCCACCCGCCGCACCGATTTTGACAAGGGGCCAGTCGATCCAGTCCACGACCACCTGACCCTCCTTCCCCGACGAGATTTGTCGCCGCTGGATACGGTATCCGTAGTCGCCCGACGGGGAAGGGTTCCATGCGATTTCGTGTGCGGTTGATAATACCAGCTCTGCCGACTCGGGCGGAGAGACTTTTCCAGAGGGGACGAGCGGGGGGTCCCCATCGGACGGCAAATCCGGCTGTTTGGCGGGAATGTTCAGGAACTGCTTCACTGGCAGCGAGGCCTTCTCGCTCACCGATGCCCTCACCGTCGTCTGGACCGGCTCCCCGGGCGATGCCTGCACGGACAGCGTCCCCGAAACAGGCCCCGGCTTGAACGACGAAAAGAAGATTTCAAAATCCCGCTCCTCGCCGGCCCGGAGGATCGCGTTGGCCGGATCGGGAACCACCTGCATGCCTTCCGGCGCAACAATTGCCAACGGTGCGCTCGCCTCTCCGATGTTTTTTACAGTGAATCTTCCCCGCAGCTCCCTTCCTTTCGGAGTTTCGCCCAGATCCAATTCCGCCGCAGGAACGACCGCGAGCTTCGCAGGCTTGAGAAATACCGTGAGCCCTCTGTTTTCTCCAAATTCCCGCCTTTTTCCGCAGATTTATTGACCTATGTCAATT
>DYRS01000283.1 GCA_020718585.1 Chthoniobacter flavus | reverse complement strand
AACAAGCGCCTCAGCGCCGACCCAAAACCACGCGCCGAGTTCAGTGCTAGACTTCGAGTCCGTGCCAGCGTGGTTTTGGGCCGGCTAGGCGTAATATAGTTGCTCCGACTGGATCCCGTATTGAACCTGTAATAGTCGGCGCCGCACCGTATCTGCCGTTCGTCGGCGCCGATCGCCGGGTCCGCCCGCTGTGCTACAGATTGCACGACGGGCCGATGCCGCCGCCGGGCTACGAATAGTTAGCTTGAAGCGCGCGACGCTCATAACGTTTCATTCGAGCCCGGAGGTGCCGGTTGCTTCGAAGACGAATTCTCAGAGGTCGTCGTCGACGGCTGTCTATATTGCATTCGTAGAAGCAACGTCACCGCAACGCGTGGTCCCGTCCGACTCCGATCTCCATCTTTCGGGAGGGGCAGCCATGACACGACAAGCGACCGATTACGCGGCCCTCGTCGGCATCGACTGGGCGGACCGCAAACACGATATCTGTCTTCAGGCGAGCGATGCCGAGCAGCGCGAATTCCTGGTGCTGGAGCATCGTCCTGAGGCGATCGACGAGTGGGCGAACGCCCTGCGGGTGCGGTTCGGCGGGCGACCGGTGGCCGTCTGTCTGGAACAGCGCAAGGGGGCGTTGATCGTGGCGCTCGCGAAATACGACCACCTGGTGCTGTATCCGATCAATCCGTTGCTGGTGGCAAGCCGGCGCCGGGGATTGAAGCCAAGTGGCGCCAAGAGCGATCCGGGAGATGCCGAGATCATTCTCGATCTCTTGAGCGAGCACCGCGCCGATCTGCGTGCGTGGCACCCGGACGACCCGCGCACCCGCCAGCTCCAGGCCCTCGTCGAGGCGCGGCGCACGTTGGTCGAAAGCCGCGTGCGCACCACCAACGCCCTGACCGCCAACCTGAAACTGTATTTCCCGCAGGGCCTTGATTGCTTTGAAGATATCGCGTCTCCCTTGGCGTGCGAATTCCTCTCGCAATGGCCATCGCTCGGTCAGGCGCAACGCGCTCGCGACCCCACGCTGACGACCTTCTTCCACCGTCACGGGGTGCGCGGCGAGGCGTTGATCGCGGCCCGGATCGCGGCCCTTCGCCAGGCGATGCCGTTGACCGCCGACAGCGGTATCCTGGTGCCGGCGCTGCTGCGCACCAAGACCCTGGTCGCCGTCCTGCGAGCGCAGCTCGACGGGATCGCGGAGTACGACGACGCCATCGCCAAGGTGTTCAAAGCGCATCCCGACGCGTTTATCTTCGCCAGCCTCCCCGGCGCCGGAGCGACATTCGCCCCCCGCCTGTTGGCGGCCTTCGGCAGCGACCGCGAGCGCTTCGCGTCGGCCAGTGCCATCCAGCAGTACGCCGGGATTGCGCCGGTGACGGAGGCGAGCGGGCAATCGCGCTGGATCCACTGGCGCTTCGCCTGCCCGCGCTTCGTTCGACAGAGCATCGTGGAGTGGGCCGGGATGTCCATGCGCTACTCGTATTGGGCGCAGGCGTACTACCGAAGTCTGCGCGACCGGGGTAAAGCGCACAACGCCGCGGTGCGGGCCCTGGCGTTCAAGTGGCTGCGTATCGTCTTCCGCTGTTGGCAGCAACGCAAGCCCTACGACGAGGCGACCTATCTGTTCGCCCTGCGCGAGCGTCAGTCGCCGCTCCTGCAGAGCATGGCAACACCTCAGGCGACCGCCTGAGCCCGGTTCGTCCAGCGGATCCGCAGCGATACGCCCGGCTGTGGATAACCTGTGAGCTCCCTGTGGGTGCTCGGTGGACGATTTCGTCGGATTT
>DYRS01000093.1 GCA_020718585.1 Chthoniobacter flavus | reverse complement strand
GACATCGTCGAGATCAAGAGCCCGGACCTCGACGCCCAGCTCGTCGCCGAGAATGTCGCCTCCCAGCTCGAGCGCCGGATCTCGTTCCGCCGCGCGATGAAGCGCGCGGTCCAGATCGCGATGGAGCAGGGCGCGCTCGGAATCAAAATTCGAGCATCCGGCCGCCTCGGCGGCGCCGAGATCGCCCGCACCGAGTGGTATCGCGAGGGCAAGGTCCCGCTCCACACCCTCCGAACCCCGATTGACTACGGGTTCACCGAGGCCATGACGGTCGCCGGAAAAATCGGCATCAAATGCTGGGTCTGCAAAAAGCAGGAGGAAGCCGAGCCGGTCAAGGCCGAGCCGCCCCGCAGATCCGAACCGAAGGAACCCGCGACGGCCGCCGCCTGAGCGCACACGATCAACAAAACATTTTTTTAGAAGGGAACTGACATGCCATTGATGCCCAAACGCGTGAAGTATCGCAAGACCCAGCGGGGAAGCCGCAAGGGGACTGCGTCGCGCAACATCCGAATTGATTTCGGCGAGTTCGGGCTCCAGACGCTCGAGCGCGGCTGGATCACGAACACCCAGATCGAAGCCGCCCGCGTTGCCCTCACCCGCAACATGAAACGCAAGGGCAAGCTCTGGATCCGGATCTTCCCCGACAAATCCGTCACCGCCCGCCCGCCGGAAACCCGAATGGGCAAAGGCAAGGGCCAGCCGGAATACTGGGTCGCGGTCATTCGCCCGGGAAACATCCTTTTCGAGCTCGACGGGGTCTCCGAGACCGTCGCCCGCGAGTCCCTGCGCCTCGCGGCCAACAAACTGCCGGTCCGCACCCGGTTCATCGCCCGCCACCACGCCGGTTGATTTCCCAGACATGAAGATCGCCGACATCAAAGAACTCACAGCCAAGGAGCTGCTCTCCCGCAAGCGCGAGCTGCGCGAGGAGATTTTCAACCTCCGCGTCCAGCAGCAGGGCGGACAGCTTGAAAAGCCGCACATGCTCCACGCGCTCCGCCGCAACATCGCCCGAATCGAAACCGTGCTCACCGAAAAAACACGGCCAACACCTGCAAAGTAAATGAGCGAAACCACCACCACCACTCCCGAACTCCCGGACACCCGCGAACGCGCCCTCCGCAAGACGCGCGTCGGCGAGGTCGTGTCGGATAAAATGGACAAGACGATCGTCGTCCGCACGGTCACCCGCGTCCCGCATCCGAAGTTCGGAAAAATCGTCAAGCACATCTCGAAATTTCACGCCCACGACGAGAAGAACGAAGCGAAGACCGGCGACCGCGTGAGCATCACGGAGACCCGCCCGCTCAGCCGCCTCAAGCGCTGGCGCCTGGTCGAAATCCTCAAGCACTGACATGATTCAACTCCGCTCCCGCATTAACGTCGCCGACAACACCGGCGCCCGCATGGCCACGATGATCGGCGTCATTGGCAAGGCGTCGTCGGTCGCCCGCGTCGGCGACATCATCACCGCCAACGTCAAGGAGGCCGCCACCGGCGGCACCGTCAAGAAGGGCGACGTCGTCCGCGCGGTCATCGTGCGCAGCAAGCAGCCGGTCCGCCGCGAGGACGGATCCTGCCTCCGCTTCGACAACAACGCGATGGTCATCATTGACAAGGACATGAACCCGCGCGGCACACGCATCTTCGGACCGGTCGCCCGCGAGCTCCGCGAAAAGAATTTCATGAAAATCATCTCGCTCGCCCCGGAGGTCCTATGAGTCGGCCAGCATTTCACGTCCGCCGCGGCGACACCGTCGAGGTGATCTCCGGCAACCACAAGGGATCCTCCGGGAAAATCCTCCAGATCATCGCGGCCAAAAGCCAGGTCATCATCGAGGGGGTCCGCATGATCAAGAAGCACCAGCGGAAATCCCAGGACCAGCCGAACGGCGCGATCATCGAGCGCGAGGGCCCGATCCATATCTCGAACGTCAAGCTGCTCGAAAAAGCCGCCGCTGACAAACCGGCCAAAAAGAAGGCCTAAGCCATGACCCAGGAACCCGAACTTCTCAACGAATACAAATCTCGCGTCATTCCCGCGCTGCGCGAAAAGCACGGCTACAAGAACGCGAACCAGATCCCGAAGGTCCTGAAAGTCGTGATCAACACGTGCGTCGGATCGGCGCAGGATGTGAAGGAAGCGCTCGAAATCGCGAAGACCGACCTCACGACGATCACCGGACAGAAGCCGGCGACGACGTCCTCGAAAAAGGCGATCTCAAATTTCAAGCTCCGCGAAAACCAGGCGATCGGCGCGAAGGTCACCCTCCGCGGCCGGATCATGTATGAGTTCCTCGGCCGGCTGATTAAGACCGCGCTCCCGCGCATCCGCGATTTTCGCGGGGTCTCGACCCGCGCGTTCGACGGCAACGGAAACTACACGCTCGGGGTCACCGACCAATCCATTTTCCCGGAGATCGAGCTCGACCGCATCAAGCGCAACGTCGGGTTCGACGTGACAATCGTCACCACCGCCAAAACCAACGCAGAGGCGAAGTCCCTCCTGAGCGAGCTCGGAATGCCGTTCACCGACAAAGTCAAGAAGGTGCCGACCAAGCCCGCAGCCTGAGCAACCACACGCCATGAATGATCCCATCGCCGACATGCTGACCCGCCTGCGCAACGCCGCCGGAGCACGCAAATCCGAATTCGTAATGCCCTACTCGAAGATGAAGAGCGAGGTCGCCAAAATCCTCAAGAAGGAAGGCTACATCACCGACTACGAGCTCGACACGACCGCGAAGCACCCGCAGCTCAAGATCCGCACAAGATACGTCAACAAAACCAGCGCCATCACCGGGCTGAAACGCGTGAGCCGACCCGGCCTGCGCCGCTATGTCGGAGCCGGGGAAATCCCGCGCGTCCTCGGCGGCATGGGCATCGCTGTCCTCTCAACCCCGCGCGGAATCCTCTCCGGCCACGAGGCGCGCAAACAAAACGTCGGCGGCGAACTGCTCGCCTACATCTGGTAACCATGTCACGCATCGGCAACAAAAAAATCACGCTTCCCGCGAAGGTTAAAGCCTCGGTCTCGGCCGAGGGGGTCGTCTCGGTCGAGGGACCGAAGGGGAAGCTCGACTGGACGCTTCCGCGCCAGGTCACGGCGAAGATTGAGGGCGGCGAGCTCGCGATCGTCCGCGCCGGCGAGTCCCGCCAGGAAAAGGCCCTGCACGGGCTTTCCCGCGCGCTGGTAGCCAACATGGTCACCGGAGTCAACGAGGGGTTCAAGCGCGAGCTCGAGATCCAGGGCGTCGGGTTCAAGGCGGCCGTTCAGGGAAAGATCCTCAACCTCAGCCTCGGCAAATCCCACCCGATCCTCTTTTCGATTCCCGAGCAGATCAAGATCACCGTCGCCGACAACACGAAGATCACGATCGAGGGGATCGACAACCACATCGTCGGCCAGTGCGCCGCCGACATCCGCGCATTCTACCCGCCGGAACCCTACAAGGGGAAGGGCGTCCGTTTCGCCGGTGAAAAACTCCGCCGCAAAGAAGGCAAAACCGTCCAATAATTATGTCCGCCACAGACAAACGCAAATTCCGCCACGCGCGCTTGCGCAAAAAACTCGCCGGCACGGCCGAGCGTCCGCGCCTCTCGGTGCATTTCTCCGGCCGCCACATCACCGCGCAGGTCATCAACGACGAGACTGGCACGACGATCGTCTCGGCGAACACGACCGAGACTGAACTCCGCTCGGCGGAAAAAACCGGTGCGAACGTCGCAACCGCCCAGAAGATCGGCAAGCTCGTCGCCGGGCGCGCCGCCGCAAAAAACATCACCAAGGTCGTCTTCGACCGCGGCGGATACCAATACCACGGGAAGGTCAAAGCCCTCGCCGACGCCGCCCGCGAAGGCGGATTTGAATTCTAAAAAATAACATCATGCCTCCGAAACCCAGAGATAGAAGAAACTCACGCTCGGACTCGCCGGGCGAGCCCAAGGAGACGACGGAAAAAGTCGTGTTCATCAACCGCTGCGCGAAGGTCGTCAAGGGCGGCCGACGGTTCAGCTTCAGCGCGCTCATCGTCTGCGGCGATCACAAGGGGAAGGTCGGAGTCGGCTTCGGCAAGGCGAACGAGGTTAGCGAGGCGATCCGCAAGGCGACCGACGCCTCGAAGAAGCACATGATCAAAATTGCCGTCCAGGACAACACGATCCCGCACGAGGTTCTCGGCGAGTTCGGCGGCGGACGCGTCCTCCTGCGCCCGGCATCGCCCGGTACCGGGGTCATCGCCGGTGGCGGCGTGCGCGCGGTCATGGAGGCGGTCGGCATCCGCGACGTGCTCGCGAAATCCCTCGGCTCGAACAACCACGCAAACGTCGTCCACGCGACGATCGCCGCGCTCACCCAGCTCCGCAAAAAAGAGGACATTTTCCGGCTTCGCGGCAAGACGATCAAAGTCAAGCCGGTCGCCGAGCCCGTCGCCGCCTGAGCGGCCGCACTGCCAGCCTGATCCCATGAGACTTCACGACCTGAAACCCAATCCCGGTGCCAAGCACCGCCGCAAGCGCCTCGGCATCGGCGAAAGCTCCGGCAAGGGCAAAACCTCCGGCAAGGGCCACAAAGGCCAAAAAGCCCGCTCGGGCGGCTCGATCCGCCCCGGCTTCGAGGGCGGCCAGATGCCGATCTACCGGCGGCTCCCGAAACGCGGGTTCAATAACGCCGCGTTCAAAACCACCTACGGAGTCGTCAACCTCGACTCGCTCGAAAAATCGTTTTCCGCGGGCGATTCGGTCACCGAGGACAGCCTCCGCAAGGCGGGTCTCGTGAACGGTCGCTTCGACGGGGTCAAAATCCTTGGCCGCGGCGAGCTCACAAAGCCGCTCAACGTCCTCGTGGATGAGGTCAGCGCGACCGCCCGCGAAAAAATCGAGAAGGCCGGCGGATCGGTCGAGCTTCCGAAAGCGGATGCCGTCGCCGCCCGCGTGAAGGCGAAGGCCGAGCGCAAATCGCCATCCCCATCCAAATAAAGGCCGGATGATCGCCGCCTTCGCCAACATTTTCAAAATCCCGGAGCTGCGCGCCCGCGTGCTGTTCACGATGGCGATGATTGTTGTCGTGCGCGCCGGCTCGGCGATCACGACTCCCGGCGTCAACGCGGCGGTCCTGCGCCAGTGGTTTTTGGACCAGGCGGACGCCGCCTCGGCGGGCGGAGTGGCTGCGCTCTTCAACCTCTTCAGCGGCGGTGCGCTCTCGAACTGCGCGATTTTTTCGCTCGGCGTCATGCCGTTCATCAGCGCGTCGATCATGCTCCAGCTCCTGACCGCCGTGGTCCCGCAGCTCGGCAAGCTTTCGCGCGAGGATGGCGGACGCCAGAAGATCATGCAGTACACGCGGTATGCGACGATCGGGCTTTGCGTGTTTCAGGCCTACCTTCTCGCCCGCTCGTTTGAGAGCCCGCAGCAGAACCCGTTCCTGCCGGGGATCATGGAGACGATCAACAAGCTCGGCCTGAGCCTGGTGACAACTCCCGGATTCGGATTCCAGTTCACCACGGTCGTGACGATGACCGCCGGGACGATGTTCCTCATGTGGATCGGCGACCAGATCACCGAGCGCGGGATCGGCAACGGGGTCTCGATCATCATCACGATCGGCATCCTCGCCCAGCTCCCGGCCGGCCTCATCCAGGCATGGCGGACGTTTGTCCCTTCGGGTGCCGATGCCCAGGCGGCGGTCAGCCCGATCGTGCTCGTCGTCATGGTCGCGTTCCTTGTCTTCGTGATCGCCGCCGTCATCGCGGTCACCCAGGCGCAGCGAAAAATCAGCATCCAATACGCGAAGCGTGTCGTCGGCCGGAAGGTCTATGGCGGCCAGACCCAATACATGCCGCTCAAGGTCAACTACGCGGGCGTCATGCCGATCATCTTCGCACAGGCGATCCTGCTTTTCCCCTCCACCATTTTCAACATGGCATTCCCCGGCCAGCGCTGGGCGCAGGTGCTCGCGAGCCAGCTTACAAGCGGCTGGCTGCACTACGCATTCTACGGGGTCATGATCTTTTTCTTCAGCTACTTCTGGGTTGCCACCCAGTTCCAGCCGGTCCAGATCGCCGATGACCTGAAAAAATATGGCGGGTTTATTCCGGGTGTGCGCCCGGGCAAGCCGACGGCCGACTTTCTCGACTACACGATGACCCGGCTGACATTTGCGGGCGCGGCGTTCCTGACAATCATCGCGGTGCTCCCGCAGATGCTCACCCAGGGACTCAACGTCCCGTATATGACATCGCAATTTTTCGGCGGCACCGGGCTTCTGATCATTGTCGGCGTCGTGCTCGACACGATGCGGCAGGTCGAAACCCACCTCCTCCAGCGCCACTACGACGGATTCCTCCGCAAGGGCCGGATCCGTGGCGCCCGCGACGTGCGGCCGCGCATGGGCTCCGGAAACCTGCTCAACGACCAGACGCTCGTTCTCATGTATGCCGGGCTCGGGCTCCTCGTTATCGCCGGCGTGACGATCTATCTCGCGACGCACAAGTAGTGCGAGCATCCTGACATTGAAGAACCGCATCGTCCTGCTCGGCCCGCCCGCTTCCGGCAAAGGCACGCAAGCCGCCCTCCTCGGCACGGTTTTTGGGATCCCCCATGTTTCGACCGGCGAGATCGTCCGCAGCGAGCGCGCGAAGGGGACGGCCATCGGCCTCGAGGCCGATTCCTACGCGAGCAAGGGACTGCTCTTTCCCGACGAGCTCGCGCTGCGCTTCGTCGGCCAGTGGCTCGGCACCCACTCGAGGTTCGTCTTCGACGGGTTCCCCCGCACGATCGGACAGGCGACCGCCCTCAACTCGCTTCTGGAATCGAAATCGCTCGACATCCAGACCGTCTATCTCCTCGAGCTCCCGGATAGCGAGGTCCGCTCCCGGATGCTCGGACGCCTGACATGCTCGGTCTGCGGCGCGGTTTTCAACGAGACGTTCCACAAGATTTCCGCGTCCGACCCGTGCCCGAAATGCGATGGCGTCCTCGCCCGCAGGCGCGACGACACGCTCGAGGCGCTCGACCACCGGCTCGCCCAATACCACGAGTTTACCAAACCAATCACCGACTACTACGAGGCGGCCGGGATCTTGAGAAAAGTGGACGTCCGGTTCGGACGCGATTCGGTTTTCCAGCTTCTCTACAACGACATCCGGGCGGACGCATGATCACGATCAAGCGTCCACACGAAATCGAGAAGATGCGGCGCGCCGGCGAGGCCGCCGCCGGGATTCTCAACGAGCTCGCCACGATGGTCGCACCCGGGGTCACGACCGGCCAGATCGACCACGCCGCGTCCCGGCTCATGTCGGAAGCCGGCGTGCGCAGCGCGTTCCTTGGCTACCGGAAATATCCCGGCCACATCTGCATTAGCATCAACGAGGAAGTCGTCCACGGGATCGGCGGCCCCCGGCGGATCGCCTACGGCGACGTGGTCAAAATGGATGTCGGCATCCTCCGCGACGGCTGGATCGGCGACACCGCGACCTCGGTGCCGGTCGGCATCATCGAGCCGGAAGTTGAACGCCTCCTCACCGTCACCGAGGAGATCCTCGGCGGCGCGCTCGAGTTCGCACGCCCGGGCAACCGGGTCGGTGACATTTCGTATTTTGTGGAATCCCAAGCCGCCAACCACGGCTACAGCGTCGTGCGCGAATTTGTCGGCCATGGGGTCGGACGCCAGCTCCACGAAGATCCCCAGGTCCCGAATTTTGGGAAGCGCAACTCCGGACCGAAACTCAAAGCCGGGATGACCATCGCGATCGAACCCATGATCAACATGGGAAAATCCAAGGTCCGCATCCTCGCCGACAAGTGGACCGCCGTCACCGCCGACGGCCTTCCCTCCGCCCATTTCGAGCACACGGTGCTCATCACCGACAACACGCCGGAAGTATTGACATGGCCAAGAAAGACGCTATTGAAGTAGAGGGCAAGGTTGTCGAGCTGCTCCCGAACACCATGTTCCGTATCGAACTGGCGAACGGGCATCGCATCCTCGCACATATCTCCGGCAAGATGCGCCTGCACTTCATCCGCATCCTCCCCGGAGACCGTGTCATGCTGGAGATGTCGCCCTACGACCTCACCAAAGGCCGGATCACCTACAGGCACAAAAACGAATCGTCGTCACCAAACAACTACAGAAGAAGAAAATGAAAGTCCGAGCATCAGTCAAAAGAATGTGCGAAGCCTGCAAGGTCGTGCGCCGAAAAAATGTCGTCCGCGTGGTCTGCAAAAACCCCCGCCATAAACAAAAACAGGGGTAGTTTCCCGACCTCAAAAAATCTCAATTTTTACAAATTATGCCACGCTTACTTGGAGTTGACATCCCCGGCGACAAACGCATCGAAGCCTCCCTGCCGTATATTTACGGCATGGGTCCGAGCAATACGAAAAAAGTTCTCGAACAGGCGAACATTGACCCGAACGCCCGCGCGAAAGATCTCTCGCCGGAACAGCTCAACGCGATCATCCACGCGATCAACGCAAACAAAATCCCGATCGAGGGCGACCTCCGACGTGAAGTTCAGGGCAACCTCAAGCGCCTCCAGGCCATCAATTGCTACCGTGGCATCCGCCACCGCCGCAGCCTCCCGGTTCGCGGACAGCGCACCTCCACCAACGCCCGCACCCGCAAGGGTCCGCGCAAAACCGTCGGTGTCCAACGGAACAAGGATGCCAAAGCCGGAAAAGTCTAATTAAAAACTGATCATGGACGAAGAGAAGCTCATCACCGAAGCACCCGCAGCCGAAGCACCTGCAGCCGA
>DYRS01000092.1 GCA_020718585.1 Chthoniobacter flavus | reverse complement strand
GGATTCGGCGGAGTCTTGGCGGCAGTTGTCATCGCCGAGTGGTAAAAAAATTCCGCCCTGATGTCCACTCTTATTATCTATCTCACTCTGATTCCGTGGGTTTTGCATGGCTGGGCATTGGCCCTGGCCAACACACGCACCCTCGATCAGGGATTCGAAGCGGTCGCGCGCACCGGGGCGCACCCGATTTTTTCGAGGATCCTCGGGATCGCGATGTGGCGGGCGACGAGGTCCTCAATGCGGCTGATTTTCTGGGTGTCTCCGGGGAGGGTCTTGATCGTCATCGAGTGGATCCGCTGGGCGATTTTGTAGCTGTTCATCGGGGAGAGGATGACCGGCAGCGAGGTCTGGCCGAGTAGTTCGAGAAGGCGGGGGTGCGGGCGCAGGTCGTCGGAGAGGACAAGCCCGGAGAGCGGGCCGCCGTCGGGCTCCATCGAGCGGGAAAGCGCGGCCAGCACGACATCCTCCCGGTCGCCCGGCACGATAAGCAGCGTTCCTTCGCCCACCCCGACAAAGAGGTTTGCCGAACTCACGGCACCGATCATGACCTGTTTGATCCGCCGACGTTCGCGGTCGGCGTTGTGGAGAAATTTCGCGCGCGTATTCTCGCAGATCTTCTGGAGGTTTGGCTCGGCGAGCATCGTCTCCATCGGCATGATGCCGAGCAGCTCGAGCCCGATCCGATCGAACCCGCGCCCCGCAAAATCCGCGATTGCATCGAGTTTCTCGGGCAGCACCTTGTTCATGACGACCCCGATGACCTCGACGCCCTCGCGGTCGAAGAGTGCCTTGTTGAGCGCGGCCTCGTCAATCGGACGGCCGATCCCGCCGGGGGTGACCAGCAAAACCTTGCTGGCGAGCAGGTGCGCGACGCTCGCGTTCGAGAGATCGAACGTCGAGCCGACGCCCGCGTGCCCGGTCCCCTCGATGATCGCAAAATCTTTCTCCCAGCACGCGCGGTCGAACGAGTGCTGGATCCTGCGGGCGAGATGGTCGCGGTTCGAGTTGTTGATGTAGCGCCGCGTAAAATCCGGTTCGACCGCGATCGGGCTCATGTCTTCGATCGGCATCTCGGTCCCGAACGTGTCGCGGATGAGCACGCTGTCCTCGTCAATCCGCTTCCCCTCGATCTCGGTGAACCGCTGCCCGACCGGCTTGATGAACCCGATCCGCCGGAAGCGCTCGCGCAGGGCCGAGTAGAGACCGATCGCAACGGTCGTCTTACCGGTGTTCTGCTCGGTGGCGGCGATGAACAGTCGGGGGGTCGTCGTGTTCACGGCCAGCTTACGCGTCCTGCTCGGGATAGAGCCTGCGGTATTCGATCGCTTGGAGCCCGGCCAGGGCCGCGACGGTCACAATCTCCTCCACATCGGTGCCGCGCGACAGATCCACCGCCGGACGGGTGAGCCCGAGGATGAGCTGCCCGTAGGTGCGGGCCTTTGCAAAATAGTGGACGAGCTTGACCGCGATGTTCCCGCTGTTGAGGTCCGGAAATACAAGCACGTTCGCGCGCCCGCCGACCAGGCTCGGACCCATCTTTTGTTCCGCGATCACCGGGTCGAGCGCGGCGTCGGCCTGCATCTCGCCGTCCACCGCGATCTCCGCGCCGATGTTGGTCGCCATCTGGCGCGCGAGGACCGTGGCTCCGGCGACCTTTTCGGCGGAGGCGGTGCGGGCGCTGCCCTTGGTCGAGTAGCTGAGCAGGGCGACGCGCGGGCGCCTGCCGAAGACCTGGCGTGCGAGGAGCCCGGTCTGCACGGCGATCGAGGCGAGCTGCTGCATCGTCGGGTCGGGGATCAGCCCGGTGTCGGCAAAAAACATCACCCCGTCGTCGCCGAACGATTTTTTGTCGAGTTCGACGACCGTGCATGCCGAGACGACCTTGGCGTGCGGGAGCGGCTTGATGAGGGTCGTGAGCGGGCGGAGGAGCGCCCCGCCATAAGAGCTCACCCCTCCGACGAGCGCGTCGGCGAGCCCGTATTGGACCATCATCGCCGCGTAGTAGCTGTGGTTCGTCATCACCGCGCGGCTGTCCTTGAGCCCCGTGTTTCGGTAGCGCTCGAGTCGCTCGAGCCGCTGGCAGAAAACCGGCAGCTCGGACGACGTTTCCGGGTTCACAATCGCCACATGGTCGAGACTCACGTTCTCCGCGAGCGCAACCCGCTCGATGACGTCTCGTCGGCCGAGCAGGATCGGCACCCCGAGATCCCGCTCGTAAAACGATTGTGCGGCGCGCACGATCCGCGCATCGTCCCCGTCAGGGAACACGATGCGTTTCGGATGGCGCTTCAGCTTCTCGAAAACCGAATGGATAAAACTCATGTCCGTAGAAAATAGGCTGGCCAAGAATTTGTCTGGAGACAAGGACAACCTCTTGGTCGCACGAGACCGGAGGATAGCGTTCCCGCGGCGCCCGCTCGTCATGGGGATCCTCAACATCAACGACGACTCGTTTTCCGGGGACGGACGCCTCGACGCGGGCTGGGCGCTCGGGCGGGCGGCCGAGCTGGTCGCGGCCGGGGCGGACATCGTGGATGTCGGCGGCGAGAGTGCGCGCACGAACCGTGCGGCGGTCAACGAGGACGAGGAGTGGATGCGCATCGCGCCGGTGCTGCGCGGGTTCCGGGAGATCCGCGCCGCGCCGCGCGATCCTGAACAAGTTTTCCCCCCGCTGCTCTCGGTCAATACCTGGCGGACCCGCGTCGCCGAGCGTGCGCTGGACGCCGGCTGCGACCTGCTCAACGACATGGGCGCGCTGCCGACCGACGCCCACGCGCGGCTCTGCGCCGCCCACGGCGCGGCACTTCTCGTCATGCACTCGCGCGGCGAGCCAAAAGTCCCGCAGACCCATGTGAGATACCCGGATGTCATGGACGAGCTGGAATCGTTCTTCGCGTCGAGGATCGCGCTGGCGCTCGCTGCGGGCCTGCCGCGCGAGGCGATCATCCTCGACCCGGGGATAGATTTCGCCAAACAAACCGGGGACAACCTGCGGATCTTCCGTGACCTCTCCCGGCTCCTGCATTTCGGGCGTCCGATCCTCCTGCCGGTCTCGCGCAAGGGAATGATCGGGCGCGTGCTCGGAATCGAAAACCCGGCCGACCGGGATGCCGGCACGGTCGCCTGCATCGTTGCCGGTGCCCTGCGCGGGGCATCGGTTTTCCGAGTTCACAACGTCCCGGCTGCCCGGCTTGCGCTCCGTACGCTCGAGGCCGTCGGCCACTGACGGCCCGAACTTGCACCGCTGCCCGGTGGCGGCTAGGGTTCGCGGATATGGTGGAGATTCGCACGGAGGAACGGCTGGTGGACAAAGTGCTCGGCGGGGAGAGAATCTCCGCCGATGACGCGCGCGCCCTCCACGCGCTTCCCCTCGCCGAGCTCGGCGCGCTGGCCGACGCGCGACGTAGGCTGGCAAAGGCTGCTGCCTACGGCGGGCGGGGGAACGAGATCGTGACCTACATCGTGGACCGGAACATCAACTACACGAACGTCTGCAATGTCTATTGCAAGTTCTGTGCGTTTTACCGGACCGAGAAGGATTCCGACCATTACGTGCTGTCGCCGGAGGAGATTGACGCCAAGCTCGACGAGCTTTCGGCCGAGGGAGGGGTGCAGGTCCTCCTTCAGGGCGGGCACCATCCGAAGCTCGGCATCGAATTTTACCTCGGGATGCTCGCGCGGATCCGGGAAAAATTTCCGCACATCAACATCCACGGGTTCAGTCCGCCCGAGTTCAACCATTTTGCCGGGGTCTTCGGGATGCCGGTGCGCGAGGTGATCGAAAAATTTGTTGCGGCCGGGCTCGGGTCGATCCCGGGCGGGGGCGGGGAGATCCTGGTTGACCGGGTGCGCGAGCAGATTGCGCCTCTGAAGTGCGGCAGCGACGCGTGGCTTGACGTGATGCGGCAGGCGCACGGGCTCGGGCTGCGGTCGAGCGCGACGATGATGTTCGGGCATGTCGAGTCGTTCGACGACCGGATCGAGCACCTCAGCCGGCTCCGCGATTTGCAGGATGAGACCGGCGGGTTCACGGCGTTCATCTGCTGGACGTTCCAGCCCGAGCACACGAAGCTCAAGGCGGAGACGGTGACCGCCGCCGAATACCTCCGCACCCAGGCGGTCGCCAGGATCTTCCTCGACAACTTCGAGAACGTCCAGAGCTCGTGGGTCACCCAGGGGCCGGAGATCGGGCAGGTCGCGCTCCAGTTTGGCGCAAACGATTTCGGGAGCGTGATGATGGAAGAAAACGTGGTGTCGAGCGCCGGGACGTCGTTCCGCCTGCGCGCCGCCGACATCGAGCACCTGATCCGCGAGGCCGGCCAAGAGCCGCGCCGCCGGAACACATGGTATCAGCTTCTCAACTAGAAAAACCCACATGCTCACCGACACCCACGCCCACCTCGACTATCCGGATTTTTCAAACGACCTCGACGGGGTGGTCGCGCGCGCGGCGGCGGCCGGGGTCCGCCGGATCATCACGATCGGCACCGGGATCGCGAGCAGCCGCCGGGCGGTCGCCCTGGCCGAAAAATTCGAGGGTGTCCGCGCGGTCGTCGGCGTGCATCCGACGAATGTCGGCGACGAGCCCAGCGACTGGCCGTCCGCGCTCCGCGAGCTGGCCGCGCATCCCCGGGTCGCGGCGATCGGCGAGACCGGCCTCGACTACTACCGGTTGCCCTCCGAGCAGCTCGGTTCGTCGCCCGCAGTCTCCGCGCTCCAGGCCGAGATGCCGGAAGACGCCGAGGCCGCGATCATTGACGGCGCCTACAAGTCCGCCCAGGCGGAGGCATTTGCGATCCATCTCGATCTGGCGGCGGAGCTCGGGCTCAACGTCGTCATCCACCAACGCGCCGCATGGGACGACACGATCGCCCTGCTGTCCCCGTTCACCGGGCGGCTGCGCGCGGTGTTCCACTGCTTCGGAAACACGCCCGACCAAGCGCGCGAGATCCTCGGCATGGGGCATCTCGTGTCGTTCACCGGCATCGTGACATTTAAAAATGCGGAGCTCGCCCGCGATGTCGCCGCCGAGGTTCCGGAGGACGCGTTCATGGTCGAGACCGACTGTCCGTATCTGGCGCCGGTCCCGCATCGCGGGAAGCGCTGCGAGCCCGCCCACACCCGCCTCGTCGCCGAAAAAATCGCCGAAATCCGCGGGACGACAATCGAGCGGATCGCCGCAGCCACCGAAAGGACCGCCGAAGGGTTCTTCCGCGCACTCGCCAGTCCCGCATAACGCGCCCTGCAGCAGCTCCCGATCTTTTGTTGGCATCAGCGGACCGGAGGCTCTGCGCGCGCGGGGAAGCCGGGACCGCTACCTCGCCTCGCCGGTTGAGCGGAGCTTCCCGTTTTCCAAGGCAAAAACCTCGCGGCTCACCGGGTAATTTGAGCCGAGGTAGCCGGAGATGATGTCCTCGCCGACCCGGCGGAATGCCTCGTCCTGCCGGGAAAACACGAAAACCAGAAACCGGTTTGGCATCGCAACGAGGAGATCGGGTCCGAGCGTCTTTGCGAAGCGGTCCGCGAACCCCGGCGCAAGCACGGCGGACGCGGTCAGCGGGTTGGACGATTCCAGCACCGCATGGAGAATCACGCCGTTTTTATCCCTCACAAACTGCGGCTCGAGCGTCGCCAGCACGGCCTCGGCGGTCGCATTTGCTTCTGCGCTGATCTTCTTCATCGCCAGCGCCAGCGGACGTTCGTTCCCTCCATCGACCGGGACGATCCCCCCGTCCCCGACCCGCACAAGCGCGAGGATCGTGCGCTGCGAGCCCTCGATCGGTCGGCGGACTTTGTAATCCATGAACGACGGCTCGACCATCCACGCCCACCGCGAATCCGCAAAGGCGATCGCGGACGAAAACAGAAAAACCAGGATCAGCGGTTTGAGTTTTGCCTGGAGTTTGGTATGGGTTCGGGATGATTGCATTTCTGGAGGGAATCCTTGCCGAGGCACTGCCGACGCAGATCATCGTCAATGTCCACGGGGTGGGGTATCAGGTGCTGGTCCCGGTTTCAAGCTACGAGCGGCTTCCGCCGCCGGGCCAACCAGTGAAGATCCTCACCCACCTCGCGGTGCGTGAGGACGCACATGTCCTCTACGGGTTTTTCTCCGCCGCCGAACGCGACCTCTTCCGGCTCCTCCTCCTCCATGTCTCCGGTGTCGGCCCGAAGATGGCACTCGCCGTCCTGAGCGGGCTCCCGGTCGAAATGTTCAAGTCCGCAGTCGTCTCGGGCGACATCGCGATGATTTCCAAAATCAGCGGGATCGGAAAAAAGACAGCCGAGCGAATCGTGCTCGAGCTCAAAGACAAGGTCGGGGTCGCGGCCGAGTGGGAGGCGTCGAGCGCGAAGAACGCCCCCGGCGAAACCGACATCCGCTTGCACGACGCGGTGCTCGCGCTGATCTCGCTCGGCTACAAGCAGGTCGAAGCGCACAAGGCGGTCCGCCGCGCGCAGGACGTCGCGGATGCTCCGCTCACCGCCGAGGAGCTGATCCGTCATGCGTTGAAAATCCTCTCATGAGCCCGGTGGAGACCGCCCGGGCGGTTCGCGACGCGCTTCCTGACGACGGGCTTTTTCATGAAAAAGACTGGCGGATCTCGCCGCGACCGTTCGAGATCTCTCGGCGGCTCGCGGAGGAAATCGAAAAGCTCGGCTACCGGCTGATGCTCTTCGTGCGCGCTTGCGACCAGCTTTACCGACTCAGTGCCGACGGACGCCAGCCCACCTGGGTCGCCGGGCTGCTCGACCGGGGGAAGCCGCCGGAACTCGTCGCATGGCAGCGCGCCCACGGCGTCGCGGGCGATATCCCGCAGGTCATCCGCCCGGACCTCATCCTCACCGACGACGGGTTCACGATCGCCGAGGTGGACAGCGTGCCTGGCGGAATCGGGCTCACCGCATGGCTCAACAAGACGTATGCCGGACTCGGGCACGAGGTTCTCGGCGGGGCCGACGGCATGACGCGCGGGTTCCGCGACATCCTTCCCGGCGGCGACATCATCGTCTCCGATGAAGCCGCAACCTACCGGCCGGAAATGGAATGGCTCGCCGCCGAACTCAACGCAAAATTTCCCGGCGACACCCGCTGGCGGGTGCTCGGCGCCGAGCCGCGCGATGACTGGCAGCCCAGGGCCTACCGGTTTTTTGAGCTTTTCGATCTTGCGAACGTTCCCGCCTCCGGCCCGCTCATGGCGGCCGCCGCCTCAGGCGCGGTGTCGGTGACCCCACCGTTCAAACCCGCCCTCGAAGAAAAACTCTGGTTCGCGCTTTTCTGGATCAAGCCGCTCGAACAATTTTGGAGGCGCGAGCTCGGCGCGCGCGCGTTTCTCGCCCTCCGGCGGGTGATCCCGTTCACCTGGCTCCTTGATCCCGAGCCGCTCCCCCGCCATGCCGTCCTCCCCCGGCTCGACGCCCAGTCGTGGGACGACGTCGCTGAGTTCAGCCAAAAATCCCGACGGTTCATCATGAAGATCAGCGGGTTTTCCGAGCTCGCCTGGGGCTCGCGCGGGGTCGTCGTCGCGTTCGACCTCCCGCAGTCAAAATGGAAATCCGAGCTCGCCAGCGCGCTCGCCGACTTCCCCCACCGCCCGCACATCCTCCAGGAATTTCACACCGGCCGACTCGTCGAGGAATCGTTTCTCGCGCTGGATTCCGAATCGCTCGAGCCGATGCGCGGACGCGTCCGCCTCTGCCCGTATTTTTTTGTGGCACCAAAATCCGTGACCTGCGGCGGCGCGCTGGCCACGATTTGCCCGGATGACAAAAAGCTGCTCCACGGGATGCGCGACGCGATCCTTGCGCCAGTCGGAGTCGCTCCCCGGTGATTCCAACGCAATGAACCGTCCGTTTGTTCTCGCCCATTTTGCCATGACCGCCGACGGGAAAATCTCGACGCGCGCGCTCACCCCGTCACGGTTCACGTCGGCGGCCGACAAGCGACGGCTTCAGGAAACCCGCGCCGAATCCGACGCCATCGTTGTCGCCCGCGGGACCGTCGCCGCCGATACGATGAGCATGGGGCTCTCGGCACCCGACCTACAGGCATCGCGCGTCGCGCGCGGCCAGCCGCCCGAACCGCTCCGCGTCATCGTCAGCAACGCCGGCCGACTGGATCCCGCCTGGAAGGTTTTCCGCCATCCGGCCCCTCCGCCGATCATTTTTTCAACAACCCGGATGCCATCGCGCGTTCGCGCAAGCCTGTCCAGTCTCGCCGAGTTGTTCCTTTTCGAGAGCCGGGAAGTTGACCTCCTGGCTGCGCTGCGGATCCTGCGCTCGGACTTCAGCGTCAAACGCCTCGTCTGCGAGGGTGGAGGCACTCTCCTGCGCTCGCTGGCCGCATTGGATCTGGTGGACGCCATCCGGCTGACCGTCGCCCCGGTTGTGTTCGGCGGAAAGTCCGCCCCGACACTCACCGGCCGGCCGGGCTCCTTTTTGCACCCTCTGAGAGAATTTCGCATCGTCCGCCACGTCGTTGTCGGCAACGAATCCTGCATCGAGCTTCGCCGCAAGTGGAACTGTGGCGGGCGCTTCAGGCTGATGGGAATGCCAAAAATCGCGACAACCGCCTATTGGAGGGGCGTGGCGGACGATGAGACGACCGGATTTTAGTGAAAAAGGCCGCATCGGTGCAGCCAGCAGCCTCCCGAGACCGGGTTGGCAGGCTTGGGGGAAGACGGAGGTGGAGGCGGCTTAGGAAAAAGCGGTCGCCTGAGTGGGCAGATCAAAGACGCACTTTCTTTTTAACGGCGTTCGCAAGTTGCTCCATTGGAG
>DYRS01000091.1 GCA_020718585.1 Chthoniobacter flavus | reverse complement strand
CTTCCGCATGGAAAACTTAGAAAAAATCAGATCTATGGAGAAGGCTGGGCATGCAGATGATACTTGACTATCACTGCGAAAAAAATGATAAGCAGCTCTCATTTATGAACACGCCCGGCACAGGCACGAACCGCATCTTCTCATTCACCGCAGCGATTCTTTTTTCATCAGTCCTGCTCGGGGCCGAGCAGTGTAAAAATCCGGAGGCGATGCCGATCCTCGAACGAAACAACGCGCTCGTCATCGGCGAGTGTGCTACGATCACATTTTAGCACGACATACTGCCCCGCGACATAATTTCGGAATTCTGCACTGTAAAAGTTTCCGAAAACGTAATGCAGGGGAATATAACAACCATGACAACAAAAAATCTGACCTGTGCGGCTGTGATCGCCGCCGCTTCCCTGCTTGGCCTTGGCGGCGCAAATGCCAAGCCCGTCGAAATCCTCACTTCGTTCTACCCGATGTATGTGAGCGCGTTGAACGTCGTCGGAGATACGCCGGGAGTGAAGGTCTCCTGCCTCACGCCGCCTTTTGTCGGCTGCCTGCACGACTACGCGCTCGCGGCGGGCGACATGAAGAAACTCGTCGGCGCGGACATCTTCGTCGCGAATGGTGCCGGCATGGAGTCGTTCATTGACAAGGCGGTGAAGCAGGTTCCCACCCTCAAAATCGTGGACGCCAGCAAAGGCATCACTCTTGCCTTTGAGGACAATCCGCACATCTGGGTGGGGATCTCGGGAGCGATTCTCCAAGTAAAAAATATCGCCGCCGGGCTCGCCATGACCGACCCAGAACACGCCGCTCAATACAAAAAGAATGCCGCTGATTACGTGGTCAGACTCGAAGATCTCCAGAAAGAGATGCACGCCGTACTCGACGGTCTGAAGAGCCGTGACATCGTCACGTTTCACGAGGCGTTTCCGTATTTTGCCAGTGAATTCAAACTGAACATCGTCGGGGTGATCGAGCGGGAACCGGGCTCCGAGCCGAATGTCAGGGAACTCGCCGAAACGATCGAAGTCGTCAAAAAGCAAAATGTTCATGCCCTCTTCGCCGAACCTCAGTATTCGTCGAAGTGTGCGAAGGTCATCGAAAAAGAAACCGGAGTGCCCGTCAGCATCCTTGACCCCGTCGTCACCGGACCGCGCGAACCCGCCATAGCTCGGGATGCCTACATCGTCGCCATGCGGAAAAACCTCGCCGTGCTCAAAAAGGCACTTTCGGAATGATGAGCCGTCCAGAAATAACATAACACAAGCGGCTTGTCGTTTTTCCGCCACAAGCCGGCTGATCCGGATTCAGGAAAACGTGTCGAGTATGGGCGTGCGTCCGCAATCCATTTTCACATCCGGGCGGTTGGCGGCGAGGTGGCGGAGGATGTGGAAGACGACCTCGGGGTCGGCCTCGACCGCAGCGGCAATCTGCTCGGCGGTCCCGGGCTTTCCAGAATTTTTGAGGTGGGCGGTGACCCGGCCCTGGATCTCAAGGATTGCGGCGGCGGCCTTTTTTCCCGCCTCGACGCCCGGCTGGTGGTAGGCGTTGACGTTGACGAGCGATCCGTAGAACCCGACCGCGCGCTCGTAGAGCGCGATGAGCGAGCCGAGCTGGAACGCGTTGAACTCGGGGATGCTGATCGTGATCGACTCGCGCCCGTTGTCGTGCAGCGCGGACCGCGTGCCGCGGAGGAACCCCTGGAGGTAGTCGCCGGCCGTGACCCCCGGCTCGACTTCGGCTTGGACGGAGTCGGCGGCCTTGCGGACCTCGATGAAGGTCACGAAGAAGTTGTTGATCCCGTCGCGGAGCTGCTGGACATACGCGTGCTGGTCGGTCGAGCCCTTGTTGCCATAGACCGCGATCCCTTGGTTGACGACATAGCCGTCGAGATCGAGCTCCTTGCCGAGCGACTCCATGACGAGCTGCTGGAGGTAGCGGCTGAAGAGCAGGAGGCGGTCCTTGTAGGGCAGCACGACCATGTCCTTGAGCCCGCGCCCGTCGCCGGCATGAAACCACATGAGAGCCAAAAGCATCGAGGCATTCCGCCGGATGTCGTCGGTGCGGGTCTTGGCGTCCATCGCCGAGGCTCCGTCAAGGAACGACGCGACGTCCAGGCCCTGAAGTGCCATCGGCACCAGCCCGACCGCGCTCATCACCGACGTGCGGCCGCCGACCCAGTCCCACATCGGAAACCGGCACAGCCAGCTCCCGGCGACCGCCGCCTTGTCGAGGTCGCTTCCGTCGCCGGTGACCGCCACAAAGTTTTTTGCGAACGCGATCCCCGCCTTTTTGAACGCGGCCTGGGCTGCGAGCATGCCGTTGCGCGACTCCTTTGTGCCGCCGGACTTTGAGATGACGACGACGAGCGTCGAGCCGAGGCTCGCCCCGATCCCCGAAAGAACTTTATCCATCCCGTCGGGGTCGGTGTTGTCGAAAAAATGCATTCGCACCGGATCTTTCGCGCTCCAGAGCGCGTCGGCAACGAGCTCCGGTCCGAGCGCGGACCCGCCGATCCCCACGACCAAGACGTCGGTGAACGGCGTGCCTGCGGCCGAAAGGATCGCCCCAGAATGGATGTCGGCCGCAAACTTTGTGACCGCGCGGTTCGTCGAGACGATCGCGTCGCGGATCTCCGGCGTCGGCGCGAGGTCGGAATTGCGCAGCCAGTAGTGCCCGACCATCCGGTTTTCGTCCGGGTTCGCAATCCCTCCGGCCTCGAGATCCTTCATCCGCTTGCATGCGTCGTCGGCGGCGAGCGCGGTGCCCGTGAAAAAATCCTCGGGAAAATCCATCCGGCTGATGTCAATCGAGAACCCGATGTCGTCGTAGCTGAGGAAGTATTGTTGGAATTTCTGCCAAAGCGAGGTTGTGCTCATGTGCGCGAGCGAACTAAATTGCCGACCTGATGGCAAACCGAATCTCCGATGACATCCGGGCGGGTGTCCTGTGCGCGACGGAATCCGAGACCGCCGCGCTCGGGTGCGCGGTGGCCGCCGGGATGACCGGCGACCGGCTGGTCATGAGCCTTGAGGGTCCGCTGGGCGCGGGGAAGACGTGCTTCGTGGGCGGACTCGCCGGGGGGCTCGGGATCGCGGACGTGTCGAGTCCGACGTTCGCGCTCGTCCACGAATACCCCGGCGGACGCCTCCCGCTCGTTCACTTCGACTTTTACCGACTCGAGCGCGAGGACGATCTCGTCGCGCTCGGGTTCGACGATTATCTGCGCGAACCAGGAATCTGCGCGATCGAGTGGGGCGGAAAATTCCCCGGCGCGCTGCCGCCGGGAACATGGCGGGTGGCATTCGACATTGTCCCCGGCGGACGCATCATCCGGGCGGCTATCGTGCGATGAAGACCCTCGCCATCGAGTCGTCCGGCCCGCTCGGAAGCATCGCAGTCGTCGAGGACGGACATCCCGGCGTATCATGGGAATTCGATTCTCCGCGCGGCCGGGGCGGGGAAATATTCCCGGCACTCGAGGCGGCGGTCGCGCGGATCGGCCGGGCGGATATCGTCGTCGTGGGCACCGGACCCGGCGGATATAACGGGCTGCGCATGTCCGCCGCCGCCGCATGGGGGGTCGCCACCGCCCACGGAGCGCGTCTGTTCGGGGTTCCCTCGCTGCTCGGCCACGACGCCCCCGACTACTTTGTCGCGGGCGATGCGCGCGGCGGCCGCTGGTTCGTTGCCCGCATCACCGGCGGGCGCATCGTGGCCGCGCCGGAGCTCATGGACCCGGATGCCGCGCTCGCAACCCTCGCGCCGGGGGTTCCGGTCTTTTGCCCCGGCGGACCGCTTGCTGGGCTGCCGGGCGCACTTTTCGTTGCGCCGAAAGCTGAAATCCTTGCGCGCCGGACCGATGCGTTTGGCGAACCCTCCCCATGCTACCTCAAGCCTCCGCACATCACGGTGCCCAGAGGGGCATGCCCCGCGTCAAAATAAAAGTCGAGCGGGAGGCTGGATCAGCCGCCGTAGTCGCCGGCGTCAAACCTGCGCCAGAATTCGGCAGTCGTCTGGTCGTCGGGATCGCCGGGCTTGCGGAGGACGCGCAGCGTGCGGAGCGAGCGCAGGACTTTGAGCGACTCCCGGTCGGAGACCATTTCCGGGTTGAAGGTAAGGCGGACCAGCGGGAGAAATGCGAGCCCCCTGACGCTCTGGACCGCAAGCGTGCCGATGTCGAGCGAGTGGAGCTTCCGGCATGCGGCCAGCGGGTTGAGGTCGGCGACCGCCGAGCCCGAGATGTCGAGGGTCGTGAGCACTGGCATGTTGCGGACCGGCGTGATGTCCGCAACGCGTGTGCTTTTGAGCGAAAGGCTCTGCAGCCTTGAAAACCCGCGAACCCATGCGGGAAATGAATCAATCGGGCATTCCGAGAGGTCAAGCGACTCAAGCGGGAGCATCCCGAGCACCGCCCAGTCGGGCTGCTCGATCACCTCGGCTCCCCCGATCCCCACCGCGACCGGCTGGGGCGAAAGGGATTTGAGAGCCGAAAGCCCGACCGGCCTCGCGATCCCCGTGATCGCCACCTCTCTTCCGTCGTTTTGAAGTGCGATTTGTCCGACCCCTCCATTGGCGGCGATCAGGCCGACGGCAATCTCGGTGCTTCCGGGCACCCGGCCGGTCGGGCTCGACCCCAGCAGGCTGCGGCGGGCGAGAGGCTTGCCCTGCAGAAATTCGATGACGCCGGCAGCCGTCCGGTCGGATTCGGAGCCGGTTTGCTTCAGAAGCTCGGCCGCCTTCTCAAACCGGTTCGCGACCGGTTTTGCAAGCTGTGTGGTAATGGCGGCCAACGCCTCCGGACTTTCGCGACCGAGGAGGTCTGGGAGGCCGGCAACGCGCCGTGCGGCGGCGGATTTGACGGCCATGTCGAACGACTCTCTTGCCTGGGCGACCTCCAGGCACGCAAGGTGGTAGCGGCCTTTGAGCATCCATCCCCGGGGGAGCGTCGGGTCGAGAAGAATCGTGCGGCAGACGGTCTCCAACCCGGAGCTGATCCGCCCCAGGATCATCTCCGGGTTTCGCTCGTAGGCGGCAAGCGCGCCGCCTCCAAGCTCGCGGTCGAACGCAATCATCGCAAGGTTCATCATCCCGTTCACATGGGAGAGCTCGCCGATGCCGTCAGGAAAACCCAGAGGCCCCGGCATCGGCGTGCGGTCGGAATCCGGGACCGCCCGCACCGACACGGTCTGGTTTTCCAGATCCTTGATCTTGTTTTGCGCCTCGGTCAGCTTTTCTCCGACCTCGGTCAGCTTCTCGCCCGCGCCGACAATTTTTGCCGCAGCTTCTTTTTCGGCTTCCACGCGCCGCTTTTTTTCCTGGGCGGTTTCCGACTGGGCGGCGGTTCTGGCCGATTCGGCGTGCGACAGCGCGGATTCCGACAGCTTGAGCTTGTCGTAGGCGTCCTGCGCCTCCTTTTGTTTCTGCTCGGCCACCCGCTGGTTTTTCATGGCGAGCAGTTCCTGTTCCTCGGCCTTTGCGAGCGCGGCTTCGGCGGCTTTTGCGCGGTCGGTGATCTGCCAGAACGCGGTGATCGAGCCGGTGATGAAAAGCAGGAGCGACGCGGCGATCACCCCGGTGATCGCGCGGTTGCGCATCACAAGCTTTTGCGCAAGCGCGAGGGTGGTCACCGGGCGGGCGCTGATGATCTCGCCTCGGCGGTAGCGCTCGATGTCGGCACCGAGCGCGGCGACGCTGCGGTAGCGCTCGCGGGGCGAGTTGCGCAGCGCCTTCAGCACGATGACTTCCAGGTCGCCGTCGAGCTTCGGATTGAAGCCGCGCGGTCGGGGCGGCTCATGGGCCTGGAGCGCCTGCGCGTCGGCGACGATATTGCCGGTCGCCTCGAAATGCCGCCGACCGGTCAGCATCTGAAACAGGATCGTGCCCAGCGCATACACGTCCGCCCGCTCGTCCACATCCTTGCTTGATTCCGCCTGCTCGGGCGACATGTTTTCCAGCGTGCCGACCACGTTTCCGCTCACCGAAAGCGACTGGCCGGAGTCGCCCGAGCTGATTTTCGCAAGCCCAAAGTCGGCGACCAGAGGCTCGCCATCCTCGCGCAGCAGGATGTTTCCCGGCTTGAGGTCGCGGTGGAGGACGCCGTGCTCGTGCGCAAACTGCACCGCATCGCAGACCTTCAGGAAAATATTAAGCGTCTGCTCGACCGGGAGCACGCGGGTCTTCTTCGCGCGGGGCGCGGGCGTTTCGTCCTCCGCAGGCTCTCCCTCGCCGCGAGACGAGTGCTCCTCACGCAGCGCATGGATGAGCGATTTGATGTCGGCGAGCGGCTTCGCCACGCTCCCGACGCTCTCGTCGCGCGTGCGCTCGTAGAGCAGGTCGGAGAGCGTCAGGCCGTCCACAAATTCCATAACAAGGAACTGGATCCCCTCGAACTCGCCCATCTCAAAAACCCGGCAGATATTCCTGTGCGGGAGGCGGGACATGACGTCGGCCTCGCGCTGAAACCGCTTGATTTGGGCGTCCGAGTTCGTCCCGGCAGAGTGGAGGACCTTGACCGCCACGATGTTTCCATACCGGTCCTGACCCTTCCAGACCTTGCCCATCCCGCCGGTGCCGATGACCCCGAGGAGTTTGTATTTTCCGAGAGATTGCGAAAACTGGGTGGTCACGACGTTGTCGGCACCAAGTTCGAGTGAGTCTCCGACCGCCGCCGGACGCACGATCCTCAGGACCGGCACCGGCTCGTCGAGCCCGTGTGCCTGGAACGCATAGAGGTAGTCGGCAAAATATTCGACCCGCGACGTGTCGTCCCTCACTCCCGGCCCGATCAGCCAAACCCCGCGCGCGTGCTCTTCGGAGAGAGGGACCACCTGCTCGCCCTGCCAGTGGAAATCGCTCAGATCCGGATCCTCGACCCGCTCGGCGCGGACCGCATCCCAATCCCCGGGCAGTGTCTTCACAAACTCGCGGAGCGTAGGCTCCGCGATCAGGATCTCGCCCGGTCGCGCGAGCTTGCAGAGCTCGCTTGCGAAGTCAACCGTCGTCCCGACCGCCGAGTATCTCTGGGTCGCGGACGCGCCAAGCGCCCCGACAAATGCCTCGCCGGTCCAGATACCGCACGAGAGCGGCGGCATCTCCCGGCCCTGCCGGAACAGCCCGGCGCGAAGCCGCGCGGCCTTCTCGATCTGGTTGCAGGCGGCCTTGACCGCCCGCAGCGCATGGTCGGAAAAATACCTCGGCGCACCAAAAATTCCTGTCACCGAGCCGGGAGACGTCTGGCAATACGTGCAGCCGGTCTCGATGATTGCCTCGGCCGACTCCTCGACGAACGAGTTGAGCATCAGCCGCATTTCCAGCGGCACGAGCAGTTCGGAGAGCCGGGCGATCCCGTTGAGCCGGACCTGCGAGATCGTGAGATACCGCCTCTCCGGCTGGCGCGCGGTGCGGAGCTCGTCCTCATCGAGGTCGTCCACTGGAGTTCCGCTGACATGCCGGAGGTCTCGACTTACGGAATCCATCGTCGTCACCTCGTCGAGCACGATGTCGAGCACGCCCCCCTCGCTGTAGGATTTGACCTCGAAGACTCGGCCATCGTCGTCGGTCACCAGCCGGTTGCTTGCACGCCCGGTCTCGAGACGTTGGAAACACGAGGAAATCTCTCCGCGCGTCCGGGCCGCAAGGATCTCCAGCGGTGCCCCGATCAGGTCGCTTTTCGGAACGTGCAGATACCCAGCCAGTGCCGCGTTGGCGTAAAGAACGATGTCCTCGGGGGACACCCTCGCGATCATCGTCTGGAAAATTTCCTCGCTGCCAGCCATGTGGCAAAACCCTAACCCGAACTGCCCGGTGCGCTCAACCCCGAATCGGCGGACATCCAATCCACCCGGTTTGTCAGCATCGCCTCGCCGTCAAAATGAAAAAACCCACGGAACCGTCCGCCGGCGATCATGCCCGGAAGCCAGTGGATGTCGTCGGCCCACATCTCGTGGTAGGGGATCCGGTCGATCGGCGTCCAGACCGGCACGGCCTCGTCGGTTTCGACCGGTTCGCCGAGGCAGTCGGACGCCACAAAGACCCCGCAGTGGAGCGCATAGCCGTCGGCAAACTGAAAGTGAAGCTCGCCCCGAAGCTCGACCCCGACCGGCGTGACCCCCAGCTCCTCGCGCGTCTCCCGGATCGCCGCCTCAAGCGAGGTCTCACCCGACTCGATCCGCCCGCCCGGACCGTTGATCTTCCCCGCCCCGAGCCCGCGCTTCTTGAGAATCAGAAGGATCTCGCCCGAACGGATGACAAAACACAGCGTCGCCCGCTCGGTCGGAGACCAGGATTTCCAGAATTCTAACACGACCGGGACTATACCAAGATTCCGCCTCCGCGCCAGCAGGCAATCTTCGCTGTCTCTGACAAGCTGCGGGCGCAAAAAGGCCAAAAATGGGATAATTTCGCATCGCAACTCATTGACTGTCATCATGCGTGATTTTCGGAAAATGCCTTTTTGCGCCCGCATCTGACAAAGGAGCATGGCGAGTTTCCGGCTGCTTTATAAGATGCGGGCGCAAAAACAAAAATGCGCGATCCGGCGCGGCCAATGATTTTTGAAAAATTGCTCCGCTGGCGACGCGAAAATCTCGGCGGGAGCACTCTTGTTGGTCGGCACCGCTTCGAGTCGCCTGCCAGGCGGCACATCTTCGGCGCATTATCCGTGATTTTCTTCGCGGCGACCTCCTTTTCGGCTTAGGGGGTCTCCACTTAACGCAAGCGCCCCCTACATGTTGTGTTTTCTGGACCTGGGTCTTCCGTGCCGAGCTTTACGTGCTCTTCAAGATCGACAAGT
>DYRS01000282.1 GCA_020718585.1 Chthoniobacter flavus | reverse complement strand
GCCGCCCTCCTGAACGCCCTGACCTGGTTTGTCAGCACGTCGAAGTAGGCTTCGCCGAACGCGGGCTCCTTCGCATTCATGACCGACCAGAAAGCGTTGAGCATGAGCGCCGCCGCAGTGAAGTTGGCCATGATGAGCTGCGGTTCAGAGAAGACCTCCTCGTCGCAGCCGATCTCGTCGGGTCTCCTGTCCGCTGGGAACTCTATCTCAGGATGCAGCTTCGTAATCGGAACGGTCAGTTCCCTGCCTCTGCGCTTCACATAGACCTGGACGTTGCCGTCGCTGTAGCCGTTGCCGCCCGAGATGAGCGTCACATCGCGCAGTTCGAGACAGCGCTCCTGCACGAGATTCCGCGTCGCGTGGTTGTCGACACAGAGCATTACGACCAATCCGTCGCCCACGATGTCCCTGACGTTGCCGGGAACTACGTAGAATCCGATTGCCGCAACGCTGAGCCCAGGAAACGCCGGAGCCAGCCTTGCGGCCCAAACCTCAGCCTTGTTGCGCCCGGCGTCGCCGGAATGCAGTTTCTGGCGCTCGGCGTTCTTCGCCTCGTAGCGGTCGCCGTCCACGAGGATCAGCCTGTCCGCAGATCCCGAATACGCCAGATACCTCGCCAGCGGCTCCGCAACGTGTCCGCCTATTCCGCCAAGCCCCACCACAATAACCTTTCGCATACCGCTCCTTTCATTTTTAGAACAATTCATCCGGGATGCCGTTGCCGCAGTTCGGGCAGTAGCCGCCGCCAGGACAGAAGCGGACCATCTCCTCCATGCAGACCGGGCAGAACTCGGGCATCTCACTCTCAAGGCTTTTGCGCCGCCTCTCGCGTCCGGCATCATGCGGCGGGAACTCGGGCCGATCCGCCCATACGCGTGCGGGCTTCGCCCTGACCTTGGCAATCCACGGATGCGGCGCTTCCGTATGCCTCCCGTCCAGCCCGTCAATCACGGTGGCGGGATCGCATCTGAAGAGTCTGCCGTTCACCGCCACGCCCGCCTCAATCTCAGGCTCGCTCCTTTCAATCCGCCCCAGGACGATATGGACTCCGTCGAAGCCTGCGGTGTCCGCCGCGTCAGTGCCGGACTGGAAGGCGGGCATGGCGCAGTGGCTGTGGACGCTTCCGACCGGAGTAACTCCCTTTGGCGTGTCGTACTTTACGGACGCGCCGGACACCTCCTGCTCTGGCACGGCCAGCGACCATTCGCCGCCCTTGAGCTCGAGCAAAACCACAGCCTCGCTTGAGTGTTCGCGGTAGACGGCGCGGAAGAATCCGGCGCATTCGTCAATGAGGCGCATCGGAATCCTGGGTCCGGTCCATCTGAGCGACTCCGCCACGATCCCGAGTCCCGGAATCTCGGCGGACCTCACAACCGCCTCGAAAAGCCTGTTGGTCTTCTTCACGTAGTAGCCGTCCTTCGCCATGATATAGCACGGGCCTGATTCAGGCATATTCTCGCCCGCCCTTATCACAGGCACCGCCGTCGTCTCTTCCGCCATGTTCAGCCTCCCTTGCATTTAGTTGTGTTTTCCGTTCGGAATTGCCGCATGCCAGCGCGGCGGTCCTCAGCGCATCGAACGCGTCCGACGCAAGTCCCGCGCCGACGAGCCCCTTGCCCCTGCCGCGCTTCACCGCGAGAGCCAGTGCGCAGTCGTCGAGTCTGCCCTCGAATGATGCGAGCGCCCCGTCGTCCATTGCCAGGAGATCGCCAAGCATGTCCTCGGCGGTCATGGCGCAGGTCCTGCATGCGGTCACAGCGTCCCTCAATGCTTTCATCGCTCCACCCCCAGCAATGTGTCCGCG
>DYRS01000281.1 GCA_020718585.1 Chthoniobacter flavus | reverse complement strand
GTGATCGCTTTTGACATCCTGCGGGCCGGATTGCTAGGATAGCGGGGACTATGCACATTCCAACCAGCATGATCGAAGGTTCTGTTTGTCCCGTCACGGCTGCGGCAGCCGCAGCGGGAGTTGCAGCGGCGGCATGGGCCGCATCGAAATCAGTTTCGCGGCCGACGGCCTCGCGGTTTGCGGCGGTCAGCGCGCTCGTCTTTGCCGCGCAGATGGTCAATTTTCCGGTCCAGGCCGGCACGTCAGGACACCTGATCGGGGGCGTTCTGGCATCGGCACTGCTGGGAACCCCGTTCGGGGTTCTCGCGATGGCACTTGTCCTCTCGGTCCAGTGCCTCGTCTTTTCCGACGGCGGGCTGGCCGTGCTGGGCGCTAACATCTTGAACATGTCGGTGATCGGTGCCGGCGTCGGCGGGTTGCTGGCCGGCGGCCGCGGAGCACCGCTCGCCCGGATCGCGCTCGCCGCATGGGCGTCGGTCGTCCTCGCCGCGACATCATGCTCGGTCGAGCTAGCTGCCGCCGGTGTGATTCCGTTTTTGCAGAGCGCGCCGGCAATGCTCGGCGTGCATTCGCTGATCGGCCTCGCCGAGGCGATGGTCACGGTCGCCGCCATCGCCGCCATCGCGATGCTGCCTGCCGGGGGGAAAAGCGAAAGCGTGCGGGCTGCAGTCCCGCTTGCTGCGGCACTGCTGATCGCGCTCGTTCTGAGCCCGTTCGCAAGCGGGTCGCCCGACGGCCTCGAGTGGGCCGCCTCAAAGCTCGGATTCCTCCGCGAATCCGCGCCGGCATTTTTGGCTCCGCTCCCCGGCTACTCGTTTCCCGGGATTTCCAGCGAAGTGCTCTCGACCGGTCTGGCTGGTGCCATCGGCGTGCTCGCGGTTTTTGCGCTCGCCCGCGCGATCCCACTCGCCCGAGCCGTCCGGGCCACCCGATAGAATTTCCAACATAAAAAAACTCACCATGCCATCCGGACCCGTCTCACAGTTTATTGACCGCCACTACCGACACTTCAACGCGGCCGCATTGAAGGATGCGGCCGAGGCCTACTCGAAGCACATCGACGACGGCGGGATCATGCTTGTCACGCTCGCCGGGGCGATGAGCACCGCCGAGCTCGGGATCTCGCTGGCAGAGATGATCCGCCAGAACAAAATCCATGGGATCGTCTGCACGGGCGCGAACCTCGAGGAAGACGTGTTCAACCTCGTCGCCCACGATTTCTACGAACGCATCCCGCACTACCGCGATCTCACGCCTGCCGACGAGCAGGCTCTCCTCGACCGCCACATGAACCGCGTCACCGACACCTGCATCCCGGAAATGGAGGCGATGCGGCGGATCGAAAATGTCATCCTCAAGGAATGGATGGACGCCGACGCGCGAGGCGAACGGCTTTTTCCACACGAATTTTTCTGGCGGATCCTCGGCGCGGACGAGCTGCGGGCGAACTTCCAGATTGATCCAAAGGATAGCTGGCTACTGGCTGCGAAGGAAAAGAACCTCCCGATGTTTGTGCCCGGCTGGGAGGATTCGACGCTCGGCAACATGTTCTCCGCGCACTGCATCGAGGGCGACGTGAAAAATGTCCACACCGTGCGCACCGGGATCGAGTGCATGATCGCGCTCGCCGGGTGGTATGCGCCGACCAGCAAGCGGTCGCCGGTCGGGTTTTTCCAGATCGGCGGCGGGATCGCGGGCGACTTTCCGATCTGCGTCGTCCCGATGCTGCACCAGGATCTCCGGCAGGATGACGTCCCGCTCTGGGGGTATTTCTGCCAGATCAGCGACTCGACAACCAGCTACGGAAGCTA
>DYRS01000090.1 GCA_020718585.1 Chthoniobacter flavus | reverse complement strand
GACATTTTTCACCGTTTTTTTCTTATTTCTTCGTGCGGCTAATGATTGGGGCGGTATAGCGCAACTTCCTCGGGGACAACGGCAAATCACAGGAAAAGCTCCGCTCACCATTCATGGGCGTCTTGTCTGGCGTCTTGTCTGCGCTTGCGAAAATGGGCAGGGCATCCGAAGCTGTCAGGCATGTCTCCGTTTAGCAGCCTCGTTCTTGGACTCGGGTTGTTTTTTCTAGGTCTTCAGCTTGTGGGGCAAAACCTGCGGCAACTGAGCGGCGGCGGGTTTCGGGATCTTGTGAAATCGGCCACGCACACGCCGTTTCTTGCGGCGGTGCTCGGGCTGGTGGCGGGGGCGCTGATGCAGAGCGCGACAGCGGTGACGTTTGTGCTGGTGAGCATGGTCGGGAGCGGGCTGATCCAGACCCCTTCGGCGCGAATGGTCGTTATTTGGTGCAACGTCGGGCTGACGGCACTTGCATTTCTTGCGGCGGTGAACATCCACCCGTTCGTCGCGTTCCTTGTCGGCGGTGCGGGGATTTTTATGGGCTCGGTGCGGGCGAAGCCGTGGAACATGATCGCCGGGGCGCTGCTCGGGGTCGGGCTGATCCTGTTCGCGCTCGGCGAAATGGGTGCGGGCGCCGCGCCGCTGAAGGACGCCGCATGGTTCCGCGACGGGCTCGACGCGGCGTTGAGGTATCCGATCCCGGCGTTCGTCTGCGGGATCGCGGCGGCCACGATCCTCCAGTCGAACACGGGTGCTGCCATGCTGGTCATCACGCTCGCCGGGGCCGGTGCGTTCCCGGTCCACCAGGCGATCCCGGTCATCTACGGAACAAACCTCGGCGCGATTGTGCTCCGGCTGTTCCTCTCGGTTGGGATGTCGGGCAAGGCACTGCGCCTCGTGCGCATGGAGGATTTTTTCTGTGTGATGAGCGGGTTGTTGATGATGTTCCTTTTCTACGCCGAGGAGGCGGGGATCCCGCTGGTGGGCGCGGTTCTCGGCCGCGTGGGAGGGGGGCCGGCGGTTGAGCTTGCGTGGGTGTTTCTTCTCTCGAACCTGCTCCCTGCGCTGCTGATGACCCCTGTCCTTCCGGCGTGCGCGGCACTTTTGGAAAAGCTCTGGCCGAACGATCCGGTCGCTGCTCCCGGGGCGCCGGCATTTTTGAGCCAGCAGGCACTTGCCGACCCGGCGTCGGCCCTCGACCTCCTGCCGAAGGAACTCGGGCGGCTGGTTGCGGCGATCACGCTCCGGCCGAGCGGATCCGCCGACCCCGAGAGCCATGTCTCCGCCGATTTCGTGCGGCTTGGAGCGGCGATCGAAAGCTTTTGCGCGAACCTTGCCACCGAGAGCAAGCTCAACGCTCCGCAGTCGCTGCTCCTGCAGCGGTTCCGGGCGTGGCTGCACACGATCCGCCACATCGGCGAGGCAGTCGGGGAGTTTGCCGACCGCCTCGACCTGGTGGCAGCAGGGGCCGCCGCCCCGGCTGCCGGGCTGCGCGAGTGGCTCGTGTCGAACCTCGCGCTCGCCGAGGCGGCGACCTCGACGCTTGCAGCCGCCGAGATCGGGTGCTTTCACGAGCAGAGCCGCCACCACAGTCCGGAAGTCGAGGCACTTCGGAAAGCGTTTGCCGCCGGCCTTGCCGGATGCGCGGAGGACGCGCGGTTCGCGCTCGGCCCGCTCGGCGACGATTTCGACATCGCCGCCTGGCTGATCCACCGCCTGTCAAAGCTCCAATCAAGGGCGTTCGCGCCTTCTCAAGGCACGCCTGAGTGCCCCGGTTCCTGATATCGCCCGTTGACAGCGAGGGTGCTTTGGCTGACGAATGCTCGCATGATCAAGCTCCGCCACACCGTTGAACCGGAGCCTTATCCGACTCTCAAATCAGGGTAGCGGGCTAGTGGGGATCCGCCAGTGCCCGCTCGTTGCGGCTTCCACAACGTGGGCATGTTGCGAGCGGGTCGGTCGTGCGGTCGGCAAATTCCATCCGGCATACCGCGCAGCGGAGCCGGTCGCGCACCGCGCGCCGCTCGCGCGCCCGACGCGACATCTCGTAGCAAAACCAGACAAAAAATATCCCGCAGAGAAAGACGAGCAGGCAGACAAAAACCAACCACTGGAGGAGGATCGGGATCACTGCCGACTCCCCCATTCGAACGTGACAATCCCCCAGGCCTCGGTTCGGTCGGATCTGGAAAATTTGACGCCGCGCAGGAATCCCGCGATCTGCCTGTTGTAGTTATTGTCCCCGGTTCCCTGCTGCTCAAAAAGATGCGCGACTGAACCGTCGGCGCGCACGGCCGCGAGAAAAACCGCCGGTGCGGGATTCGATCCGGGTGGCGGCCCGGGCGGAAGCTCGGCCGGCTCCCTGCCTGCCAGCGCCTCCGATGCGGTGAGCCTTGCGGCGGGATTCCCGGAAAAAGTCTCGACGGGGCCGCGCGCGAACACAGGCACCGGACCCGGTGCGGGCAGGAATGCGGCGGGCCGGGAGGGTTCGGGAAGCGCATCCAAGACCGGGTGCGCCGGGCCGTATCGCGCCACGTGCCGCCCCCCCGTCGGCTCCCGTGCGGGAAGACCCCGGCCCGGCGCGAAAACCGCCGGATCGGCGGATTCCATCAGGGCCGAGAGCATCGCCGACTCGGGCGTGTCCGTCGGCACGTAATAGACCTTCGCCGTGTCAATCGGAGTGGATTCCTGGCGCGGATAAATGATCGAAAACAAAAAAAACAGCGCAGTATGAAGGGCGACCGCAAGGATCAGGGCGGCAGGTAGAAGCAGGGGCAGGTGGTGGCGGGCCGGCCACCAGAAGATCAGCCCCTCTTTCATTGCGTGCCCTCGCTTGTGGCCAGCACCGTGGGGTAGCCGAGCTCGAGCGCGACGGACATGACCCTCGCAACCAGATCGAACGGTGCCAACCGGTCGGCCTTGATGATGAGCGTGCGGCGGCGTCCGTCCCCGGCCGACAGCCGCGCGCGCAGCCCGGCGATCGGGATCTCCTCATTCTCAAAATACACCGCCGTGAGCGGAGCTGCCGTGACGCTCACCACTTGGGGGTCGCGCTGCGGCGACAGCAGGAACGGTGACTCGGGAACCGATACCGCCACCCCGGGCTGAAGCAAAAACGACGTGCTCAGCACGATGAAAAAAATAAGGGAAAGCACGACGCCGAGCGTCGGTGCCACAAAAAGGAGGGCCGGATGAGGGCCGGGCGATCGGGCGAGCTTCACGCGCCGACGGCGGGCTCGTCCGGCCCGCAGAGGATCTCGATCGTTTCGATGGCCGCCCGCTCGATATCGTGCAGCACCGCACCCACCCGGGCGGAAATGTAGCTGTGCGCCACAAACGCAGGGATCGCCACGGTCAGCGCTGCCGCCGACGTCAGAAGGCTCTCATGAACTCCGCCCGCAATCTCTGCCGCCGTCGCGTAGCCGCCGTGCGCGGAAATCTGCTGGAATGCGCTCAGCAGCCCGAGGACCGTACCCAAAAGTCCGATCAGCGGCGTCACGTAGGCGACCGTGCCGAGGAGCGTGAGGTTGCGCTCCAGCCGTGGCACCTCAAGCTGCCCGGCCTCCTGCGCGATCTCCCGCAGCTCCGCCCGCGGCGCACCGTACTTTAAAATCACCGCGTGCAGCACCCTCGGCACGGGCCCCGGCGACCCCGCGCACTCCTGCAGCGCCTCCGCATACAGCTTCCTGCGCAAAAGATTCGCCAGACCGCGTAAAAAATCTCCCGTGTTGATCGAAGACCGGTGCAGCGACATCAGCCGCTCAAGAAACACCCCCAGCGCGGTCACGCTGCACAGCAATATCAACCACATCAGCGGCCCGCCTTTTTGAACTAATTCCAACATCTGCCCCCCCTCATACCATGAACCAATTCTCTCACGCGAGTCAAAATCGGGAGTAAAATCTCCTTGATTTGTTTGAGATTACAGTAATATTTGCAGGATGGTCACGCAAGCAAGCGGCTGAATGTTTGTTAATTTGATGATTAATAATAACTTATGAAATCAAAATACTTTGGCACGCCACTTGCGATATTGATCTGCATGAACAAATCCATCGCCACAGCAGCCGCAGTCGTCGCCGCAGCTTTCGCCTCCGCCGCCAGCACCCAAGCGCAGGCCATTGATACCACCCCGGACGTGTTGCCGGCGCAGTCGGCTGCACGTCCTTTCAGCCTGAGCATTGTCGGGCCGGTTTACGCGGCGGCGAGCGACTCGCGCTCGGCAGATTTTCAGAAAAACGAACTGCCGGACATGATGAAGACGGTCAATTTGAACCTCGGGGAAGATGAGCCGATCTCGAATCTCGCATCGAAGGTGCTGGATCCTTCGAAGCTGATCCTGACAACCGACGCTCAAGTGAGGGTTTATTTTCTCGGTGAGGGAGCAGGCTACCACAACACACTGGGCATCAACACCACCGGCACCGGCATCAAATCCGGCACCCCGCAACTCGTCTTCCCCGACGCCTCGAGCAAGCAATCGTGGTATAACAACTCCACGGGCACCAGCACGGTCCGCACGTCTTTCGAGCCGCTGTTGGCCGGAGATTTTGTGGATTTTGGAACTCTCAAGGCAGGACAGAAGCTCGACTTTTTCCTGATTGCCGACGGGGCGAGCAGAGCAAGTGCCTCGCGGGTTTGGACTGCGAACAAGGCACTCAACAGCGATGGACTTCAGCACATGGCGAGCTTCGCGGTGCAGGACAGTGCCTACCTGCTCCTCAGCTTCGAGGATCTGACCGGCGGCGGGGACAATGATTTTAACGATCTGGTTTTTGCGGTTGAGATCGGCGTGGCAAACGTGCAGGCGCTCGCAAATCCCGAACCCGCCACGGTCATCACCTTCCTCCTCGTCGGGACTGTGGTTTACATCGCCCGGCGGCGGATCGGAGACCGCGTGCTCCAAGCCGTATGAAGCACTGGATCCTTGTTCTTGCCGGGCTGCTTGTCGTTCTCGGCGCGGCGGCATTTTTCTGGCACAAAGCGGCGACCGAACGCAGGGTTATGGGCACGATGTCCGTGACCCGCAGGCTTTTGGAGAAAGGTCGCCCGCAGGAGGCATTGGTCCTCTTCCAAGCAACAAAACCGCCCGATGCCGACAGCGTGAACCGCGCGGCGTGGTTTGACCTTGAAGTCGCGATCACTCTGGCGAATCGGCAATTCGAGATGCTCGGACGCCTCCGCGATCGCGATCCGGTCGGCTTCGCCAAAAATCCCGAGGCTGTCGCATGGATCGAAAGGATTGACATGGTGCAAGGCGGTCGAGCGGCCGCAGAGGGTGCCGGGAGCACTGGGACGGTTGCGCCGACAGCTTCCGACGCGCCGCTGATCGGTGCGGACAAGGCGATCCTTGCCGGCGATCCGGTCGCCGCAAAAAAAGTGCTGGAATCGGTGAAGCTCGAAGGGAATGACGAGATCAACCGCCTCACCCGGCTCGCGCTGCTCGAAGCCGAAAACCAGGACAAGGCATGGGAGCTGATCAACCAGGCGTATGCGATTGATCCGAAGAATGCCGACGTGCGGACGTTTGCCGGGAACATCCTCGAGGAAAAAGGTGCGGCGGATCTCGCGCGGCGAGACTACGTGGCCGCCGTCGTCTCCGAACCGGCGAACCCGAGGGCGCGTGATAACCTCGCCGAGTTTTACATCCGACAGGGAATGCTCCCGCAGGCGGTCAAAACCTGGCTGGAGACGCCACCAAGCGACATCGCCGGGATCTTTTACCTCAAGGCCTGGTTCTGGAACCGCGTCGGCCTCGGCAACCTCCCGCCTGCCGATCCTGCGGCGATGGGAAAACTCGTCGCCACGCTTGCCTCGCTGCCGCCGGGGGATTTCTGGAGCACGACGCTCAACGATGTGGTGACCAAATCTCCGCTGCTCGCCGACCGCGAGGAGACGCTGTGGCTGCGCGTGCTCGAGGAGCTCCGGGAGGGACAGGATTCGGCCGCGCTCAGGCTCCTCCTCGGAGCGCAACCCGGACAGACCGCGCACCATGCGGTTCTGCGGACCTCTCTGCAATTTCTCCTCGAGGTCCGGATGGGAGTTAACTCGAATTCGCGCATCGAAATCCCCGACAGCCAGAAACAGGGGCATCCGTTCTGGCAGTGGCTCGCCGACAATAAATCCAATCCGGAGGTGCTCCGGCTGCCGTGGGTGATCCCGACACTGCTCTGCGTGAGCGGATGGCCCCGCGCGGGTGTGGACGTCTGCAAGCCGGAAGCGCTCGCCGACGCGCCCGAGTGGTCAGCCTACGCGCTCGCCCGCAGCGCACAAATCGTCGGCGACAACGCCCTGCTCAAGAGTTTTCTTGCCGCCACCGCGTGCGATTCCCCTGCGATGAAAGTCCTACGCGCCGAAGCCGCGTGGACCGAGAACCGCGGAGAGGACGGCCGCGTGATCCTCGAGGGGCTGCTCGGACAGCCCGACGCGGGCTACCGCGCGGCATTTCTCCTCTCGATGTATTACCTCAACCGCAGCAAACCGTCCGACGTCCGCCGCGTGATCGCGCTCCAGCCAGATTTTGCCGCATCGGTCGCGGGCAGGGAATTCCTCGCCCGCGCAGCACTGGGCGAGGGGATGGATGACGAGGCACTCGCGATCTATGAAACGCTGGGCGACACGTCGGACGATGCGCGGATCTTCCTTTCCCGCCGTGCGTTTCAGGCGAAGGACTGGGACCGCGCGGAGACGCTCGTGCGCTCGCTCATCGCCGACCACCCGAACGAGCCCGCGTTCCTCGACAACCTCAACAAAATCGTCGAAGCAAAAAAAGCACCGTGAAGCCTGCCGCCCGGCTTTCCCCGATGGCACTGCTCGAACGGCAGATCCCGAAGATCGCGTCGAGCCGGCACACCGCGCTCATCACCGGCGAATCGGGAACGGGCAAAAGTCGTCTCGCTCGGAACATTCACGATCTTGGGCCGCGCAAGTCCTCGCCGTTTATCTCGCTGAGCTGCGCGGCGCTGCCCCGCGACCTCCTCGAGTCCGAGCTCTTCGGCCACGAGCGGGGTGCCTTCTCGGGCGCGGTCCGGCAAAAGCCCGGTCGGGTCGAACTCGCGCACCGCGGCACGCTCTTCCTCGACGAGGTCGGGGATATGCCGCCCGACCTCCAGCCAAAGCTCCTCACGTTTCTTCAGGACCGCAGATTTTACCGGCTCGGTGGCCGCGAACTCCTCGAAGTGGACGTCCGCCTGATCGCCGCCACCAACCGTGACCTCGCCGGCATGGTCCGCGATGGCACGTTCCGCGAGGATCTTTTCTTCCGCCTCAACGTCCTGCCCGCCCGCTTCCCGCCGCTCCGCGAGCGGCCAGACGAAATCCCGGTGCTCGCGCTCGCGTTCCTGAACGCCGCGCTTGCGGAGTTCGGCGGCGCGAAGGAAGTCGCGCTCTCGCACGATGCGCTCGACCTCCTTCTCCGCCACCCATGGCCGGGAAATATCCGTGAGCTGGAAAACGCGATGTTCCGCGCCGCAACCCTCGTCGAGGAGGGCAGCGAGATCGGCCCCGAGCTGATCGCGCCCGGACTCTTCGACGATCAGCAGACCACCGCCAACGACCCGCCCGCCCGCGATGACGCCCCGATCCTCACGCTCGCCGAAGTCGAGAAGCGCGAGCTCTCCCGCGCGCTCGAACGCCACAACGGACACAAGCCGTCGGTCGCCGCCGCCCTCGGCATCAGCGAAAAAAGCGTCTATAACATGATGCGCCGTCATGGACTCAAATCCCTGTGAGCGCGCGCACACACATGGCCGCACGTCCGGTTGTCCTCACGGTTGCAGGCTCGGATAATTCCTGCGGCGCCGGCGCCCAGGCGGACCTCAAGACGATCACCTCGCTCGGCGGCTACGCGCAGACCGCAATCACCTGCGTCGTCGCCGAGGTGCCCGGCCGGGTCGCCGCAATCCAGCCGGTGCGGCCGGATGTCGTCGCCGCGCAGATCCGGCTCAGCCTCGACGCGTTTCCGGTTGCCGCGATCAAGACCGGAATGCTTTACTCCACCGCGATCATCCGCGCGGTTTCGGCGGAATTCGCACGCCGCTCCGCACTTCCCCCGCTCGTCGTGGACCCCGTGATGGTCGCTTCGAGCGGCGACCCCCTGCTGAGGCGCTCCGCAGTCGCCGCCTACAGGGAACTCCTCTTTCCGATCGCCGCCCTCGTGACCCCGAACCTCGACGAGCTCCGCATCCTCTCAGGCCTGCCCTGCCGCAACCTCGATGAAATGAAATCCGCCGGACAGGCCCTCGTCCGCACATTCCACGTCCCGTTCCTCCTCAAGGGCGGACACCTCAAAGCCCGCATCGCGGTGGATGTTCTCGTCTGTGCCGACGGATTCACCGAATTCCGCGCGCCCTTCGTCCGCAACGCCGACACCCATGGAACCGGCTGCACGTTCTCCGCCGCCATCGCCGCCGGACTCGCATCCGGGCTTCCACTTGCCGACGCGGTCGGCCGCGCCAAGACGTTCATTTCCAGGGCGATCAACAACCGCCTGCGCTGGGGAAAGACAGAGGCCCTCAACCACGGCCCTCATTTCTGAACGCCCTGGCCTGAAATTTCTTCCCGCAGGAAAATTCCGACGCGTCCACTCCACCCGCCACGGTGGCCACGCTGCGGCCCGGCACCAGTCGGCTGCGTCCCGTCACCGAAGTCCCAGCCGATGAGCCTTCCCACAAAATATGGTACCAACGTCAAGAAGTCAAAGGGGTCAGTTCTTTCATATTGACATAGTGAGCTTTTTCACAAGCTTTTTGACGTCAGTTCGCATGTTCTGCTTGGCACAATACGAACTCACACGCGAGGCTGCTCCCATATACAACTCGGCAGCAATCCAAGCATTTGTCACCACTGTTCGTTGTTTCACCACAGTCAAAGGGGTCAGTTCTTTCATATTGACA
>DYRS01000089.1 GCA_020718585.1 Chthoniobacter flavus | reverse complement strand
CTAAACGCTGGCTCCTCTACCTTTTCTTCTCAATTATTGGCCGTGAACGGCTACAAATATCCGGGCAAAAAATGCCAAAAAGCCCCATTTTGCGATCGGCATTTTTGTCCGGCCAAATGATCGGCTTTTTCCGCCGCCGCCCGCACCGCCACGAGGGCTGGCCGAATACCCTTTCCATCGCCGACTTCGTTGGCTTTTTCCTCAAATTTTTTGAAAGTTCATGCTTGCGAATTATATGCATGAAAGCAATCATAAATCCCATCGCCCGTGAAAATCACCCTCTTCATTCCCTGCTTCATTGATCAGTATTATCCCGGTGCGGGGATCGGGATGGTAAAGATTTTCGAGAAGCTCGGGCATGAGGTTGATTATCCTGAGTCTCAGACATGCTGCGGGCAACCTGCCTTCAACAGCGGGTATTGGGACGAAGCGCGGGCTGTGGCGGAGACGATGCTCGACGCATTCCGCGACGCGGAGGTGGTGGTCGGGGTTTCCGGCTCGTGCGGAGCGATGCTCAAGGTATTTTATCCCGAGCTTTTCCACGGGCACGCGCGCGAGGCGGAGGCGAAGGTGCTGGCTGAAAAGACGTACGAGTTTTCCTCATTTCTGGTGAACGTCCTCGGGGTTGGCGACCTCGGGGCCAGCCTGTCTGCGAAGGCGACGTTTCACGACGGATGCCATGGGCTGCGCGAGATGGGGATCAAGCGCGAGCCGCGCGAGTTGCTCGGGCATGTCCGCGGGCTCGAGTTGGTCGAAATGAAGGAGGCCGAGACATGCTGCGGGTTCGGCGGGACGTTTTCCGTGAAGTTCCCGGAGATTTCGACGGCGATGGGCGAGGTCAAATGCGCCTCGATTTTGGAGACCGGCGCCGACCTTGTGATCTCGAACGACTCGAGCTGCCTGATGCAGATCCAGGGGCTTTTCGACCGGCAGGGGAAAAAAATCCGGAGCATGCACACGGCCGAGGTGCTCGCAAATTTTTAGGCGATGTCCACGGAATCCGTCCAATTCCATCGCGACGCGGATCGTCTTACCCACGACCTCCGGCACCGCGGGCTGATCCAGAAGGCGCTCGGCGGGTATTACACGAAGCGCGACGAGCAGAAGGCGAAATATACCGACTGGCAGATGGCCCGCGCGTCGGCGTCGGCCGCAAAATACGAGGCGGTCAACCACCTCGATACCTACCTGATCGAGCTCGCGGCAAAGCTCGAAGCCCGCGGGACAAAAGTCTTTTGGGCGGCCGACGGCGCGGAGGCGTCCGGCTACATCGCGTCGGTCGCGCGGGCGGCCGGGGTGAAGCGGATCATCAAGTCGAAGACGATGACCGGAGAGGAGATCCACCTCGGGCAGGCGCTCGAGAAGGCCGGCTACGAGGTCGTGGAGAGCGACCTCGGCGAGTTCATCGTCCAGCTCCGCGAGGAGCCGCCGTATCATATTGTTTTTCCCTCAATGCACCTCACGCGCGGCGAGATCAGCGACACGTTCGTGAAGAAGCTTGGCAGCCAGCCCGCCGACACGCCGGAGGAACTGACGATGATCGCACGAAACGTGATGCGTCAAAAATACTGCGAGGCCGACATGGGGATCAGCGGCGCAAATTTTGCGGTCGCCGAGACCGGGCACATCTCGATCACCGAAAACGAGGGGAACGCGCGGCTGAGCACGACCCTGCCGAAAGTGCTCGTGAGCATCGTGGGGATCGAAAAGGTTATCCCGAAGCTCGACGATCTCGCCGTCCTCCTCCCGATGCTGGCGACCGCCGGCGCGGGCCAGAACATGACATGCTACAACACGCTGCTCGGCGGGCCGCGCCAGCCGGACGAGACCGACGGGCCGACCGAGTTTCATGTCGTCCTTCTCGACAACCGCCGGACCGCGCTCCTTGCTGATGCCGAGCAGCGGGACGCGCTCCACTGCATCCGCTGCGGCGCGTGCCTGAACGTCTGCCCGATTTTCAAAAACATCGGCGGGCATTCCTACGGCACGACCTACCAGGGCCCGATCGGCTCGGTCATCACCCCGCACCTGCGCGGGCTGCAGTCGTGGAAGCACCTTTCGTTCTCGTCGTCGCTCTGCGGAGCCTGCTCGGAAGCCTGTCCGGTGAAGATCGACCTCCACCACCACCTGCTGCAAAACCGCCGGAACGCGATCGCGCAAAAACCGGTCTGGTGGGAAAAACCGATCTTCTTCGGATTCGCATGGTTCATGCGACGTCCCGCGCTCTACCGCTTCGCCGCCCCGATGCTCCGCCTCGGCGCACCCGTCCTCCATGCGATCCGTGGAAAGATTTTTGATCCGGCCCGGATGTGGACCGCCACTCGCGACCTGCCGGCGGCCCCACCGGAGTCGTTCAAGGAATTCTGGAGGAAACGTCATGCCAAACGATAGCCGGGAAAAAATCCTGCGCCGGATCCGCGAGGCGCTCGCCGTCAAGGCTCCCGCCCGCCACCTCGCCACCGGCAGCTCGTCGGCCGGCGGACACGCAGCCTCCGAATGGCTCCCGCCGGTGCCGGATTCCCGCGACGGATTGCTCGCGCTCTTTGAAAAAAATTCCGCCGACTTGAAGACCGAGGTCGTCCATTGCGCGGATGCCGCCGCCGTTGAGTCCGCGCTCGCCGCACTCGCGCGCGAGGGCTCATGGAAGTCGGTGGGCTCGCACAAATTCGCGCTCGGGGACGCCGCAGTCCAGGCCCTCGGACTTCCGATCGTCCACACCGACCGCGACTACGAGACGTCCGCGCTCGAGCGCTGCGACGCGGGGATCAGCGGCTGCGACTGCCTGGTCGCGCAAACCGGCGGGATCATGGTCACCGCCGCCTCAGCCGGCGGACGCGCACTCTCGGTGCTCCCTCCCCACCACGTCGTCATCGCCTCAGCCTCCCAGCTCGTCGGCGACCTCTCCGACGCCTGCGCACGCCTGCACACATCCGGCACCGACATCCCGGCCTTTGTATCATTCATCACCGGCCCGAGCCGCACCGGAGATATCGAGCGCATCCTCGTCCTCGGTGCCCACGGCCCAAAGCGCCTCACAGTCCTCCTCCTCGACGCGTAGGCGCCTTGGAGTCGGCATAATCATTCCCCCAAGCAAGCCCAAGCCGTCCTTTTCTCGAGTTCTGGTGAACAGCGCGCTGCCGAAGGCTCGCGAAGCGTGAGCGTCTCGGGATGGCCATGCCGGTCCACCAGGCATTCAAGGCTCGCGCGCACCAACTCGCCCATCGAGGCGCAATCCTCGAACCGCGCGTCCTTGTAATGATCGGCCAGCTCGGAGCGAAGCCGCCGGACATGGCTCGCGGGGGCGAGGTCCTCCACCACCATCGCCTCGAGAAGTTCGCGCAGCCGTCCGTAAATCGTCTGCATCCGCCTCACGATCAACGACTGCTCCTCCCTCTGATACTGGGTCGCCGTCTGAATGTTCAAGTGCTTCGTGCAGTAGAGCACAAGTGCCCGGTTATCCTTGAAAAATTGCGGCAGATAAAACCTCATCCGCCCGCTGTGGCTCTGCTGGTCGAAATCCATCGCGCGGATCCTGATCTGCACCTCCTCGACATCGGGCGTCATGTCCATCACGTAGTTGCACGCCCGCATGTCCCCGAGCAGGCGCACGAAGCTCCGCTCGTTAAACTTCACGAGCTCCTTCGCCAGGCGGATGATTTTTACCTGCGGATTGTGCAGCCACTCGCTGATGAAAAGATCGCCGGGAATCCCCGCCACATGCTCCTCGACAAGCGTGCTTCCGCATGTGAGGTAGTGCATCCGATACGGCGAAAGCAGGTGCTCGAGCTCAAGCCCGTAGATCCGCGAGGCGTCCGCCCGCTTGATGTAAAAATAGTCCTGGTTGTCGTTGTAGGAATTTACGATCCGAATTCTGAACGGCTGGGTGTTTCCGAATGAACAGTAGTCCACCCGGTCCACATACAGATGATCGAGTGCCGAGCGGTCGCCACCACTCTTCAGCAATGCGTAGATCTCTTTCAGCGCGTCAAAAATCCGCTTCATCTCGAAGGAATGGTATCCGACGGTCTGCCAAAGCGTGTCCTTCCCATGCTTGTCGAGCAGCGGCGCGCTCACCGTGAAATAAAACAGGTCGGAATACGCGAGCGGCAGCGCCACCTCGCGGTTGAACCGTTCGAGATACGCCCGCAGCGGCGGCTGCACCGGGTAAATCGGCTTCTTGTAGATCGTTGCCATCGTTGTTCTGGATTTCCGCCCACCGCCGCCGGCCGTGCTCAAGACCGTGCTTTTTCATGGACAGAACCCCGCTTCTCATCAAGAACAAAGCCCCGCATGTCAATATTTTCAGCCTGCCGAGTTCCTCTCCTTTCCGCCGCTTTTTCGGCTCTCCTGCTCTCCTCCTGCGCCTCCGTCAGCGTCAAAGAGGTCGTGCGCACCCCCCACGAACCCAAGGCGCAAATCCCCGAAAAGGTCTTCGTCGCCCCGTTCGAGTTTGACGACGTCAACCTGCGCGTGGACCGATCAGGCGCCGATCTGAAAAATTTCAAATTCAACCTCCGCGAGCTTATGACCCGGAACCTCGTCCGGCGACTTCCGAGATATGTCGCGCCCGCCGCCACCGTGGCCGAGAATGCCCCGCTCCCGCGCGGAAATTACTGGCTGGTCAGCGGAAAATTCGACCGCGTCTCCCAAGGCAGCCGCATCCTGCGGTCGGTCGTCGGACTCGGAGCCGGCGGCACGCGCATGGACACCACCATCGTCGTGAGCGACCTCTCCGGTCGCGTCCCCATCCCCTTCCTCCGCATCGTCACCACCGGCGGATCGAACATCTCGCCCGGCATCGGCGGCATCGCCACCTTTTTCTTCTCCGGTCCCATGGCACTCACCAACCTGTTTAATGTTGTGGATGGCGTGCGCAGCGGAATCACGTTCGATACCATCCGCACCACTCGCGAGGTCAATGCCGCCCTCTCCGAATACCTTTACCACCGCGGAGCGATCCGCTACGAGAATGCCTCCGGCCCGAAGCGACTCGGAAAACTTCCCGACCGCATCGCCACGCCGGACCGTTCGAAACGGCCTGCCCCCAAGCACCCCCAGCCCCCGGCCGCTCCCACCACACGAACAGACCGCGAGCGGCAATGAGCAACACGTAACATGGCGGCGACCACAAATAGGTCCGCGATGGCATGGCCACAACGACGAATCCGAGAAGAAATAGCCAAGTGCTTTGTGGCTCGGGAATGATGGTGGCAAAAGTTGCTGCGTCGCCTATTTTTACAATGGGTTCATGTTTTTTTCTCGCTTTGCAGTCAGGCAATAACCTGCACGCAATCAATTATTAGCGAACATATTCAGAATTATGAATATTGCACCGCTGCTTTTCACATATCCAGCCACTGGGCAGGTTTTTGAAAAAAAAACCCGCAAAATTTTTACTGGTTTTTTCGTTCCGCATTTGACAAATCCCCGGATTTCGACTTGTGAAGTGTGCGCATGAAAAGACTCATTCCCATCATCCTTGCCGCGCTGGCGCTCGCCGGCTGCCAGTCGCTTCCGATCCGCCAGACCTATGATCCTGTCGGCTACAAGCCGAAGAACCCGTCGAGCGTCCGTGTGAAGGTCTCGCTGCAAAACCGGATGGTCTATGTGATGGAGGGCAGCAAGCCGCTGCTCGTCACGGCGACTGCGATCGGGACACCAGCGAAGCCGACGCCCCGCGGGAACTTCAGCGTCATCGAAAAAATCGAGCACAAGCGATCTGGGTCGTATGGGTTCTGGGTGAAGGGCGACTCGATCATCGCGGCGACGAGTTCGCAATCTCCCGGCGGCGGATACCGCTACATCGGGTTCCCGATGCAATACTGGGTCGGGTTCAGCCCGGGCTACGGGTTCCATGTCGGCTCGGTCTGGCCAACCCCGCGCACGCACGGATGCCTTCGCATCCACGAAAATGCCGCGCGCGAGCTCTTCGAGATCGTCCGTATCGGCACTCCGGTCAGCATCGCCCAGACCCAGCCGGAGGACACAACGCTTGGGAAAAGCCCGCAGCGTCCGCAGGATTACAACGACCCGGATCCCGCGAAGTCGTTCTCGATTTCTCAGGCAGTGTTCAAAAAAGATCCCAACGACACCCCGCGCCAGCAGCCCTGATTTTGCGTGTGGGTGCCCGCCTGCACGGGCACCTCTGCACGGACGTCAGTTTTTCTTGTTGAGGGCTGCTGTGAACCAGTCCACCTGCGGGGCGGACCCGCTGCCGTGGCGCTGGACATCGCGAGCGTTGCCCTCCGGGCGGCGCTCGCCGGGCTTGACCCGCACGAGATCGACTTTCGATTTCATCGAGAGCGCGATCCGCTTGCGAGCGAGATCGACCTCCTGCACGGTCACCTGCACCCGCTGGCCGACCTTCACGATATCCGACGGAGCCTTGACGAACTGGTCGGAAAGCTGGCTGATGTGGACGAGTCCGTCCTGGTGGACGCCGATATCCACGAACGCACCGAACGCGGTGACGTTCGTGACGATCCCTGGAAGCTTCATCCCCGGCTGGATCTGCTCCATTTTTTCGACCCCCTCGGCAAACGAAAACACCTCAAACTGCTGGCGCGGATCGCGTCCGGGTTTGGCGAGCTCCTGGAGGATGTCGTTGAGCGTCGGGAGCCCGACGTCGTCGGTGACATATTTTTTCGGGACGATTTTATCGCGGGCCGCCTTGTCGCGGAGGAGGTCGGCGACCGAGCACCCGAGGTCCTTGGCGATCGCGTCCACGAGCGGGTAGCGCTCCGGGTGAACCGAGCTCGCGTCGAGCGGGTGTGCGCCGTCGCGGATGCGAAGGAATCCGGCCGCCTGCTCGAACGCCTTCGGCCCGAGGCCTGCGACCTTGAGGAGGTCCTGGCGTGATGTGAACGGCCCATTTTTGTCGCGGTGCTCGACGATGCCGGCGGCGGTGCGCGAGTTGAGCCCGGAAACATAAGTCAGTAGATGCTTGCTCGACGTGTTGATCTCGACGCCCACGCTGTTCACGCACGAGATAACCGTGTCGTCGAGCGACCGGCGGAGCGCGTTCTGGTCCACGTCGTGCTGGTATTGGCCGACTCCGATGGATTTCGGATCGATCTTCACCAGCTCGGCAAGCGGGTCCATGAGCCGGCGCCCGATCGAGACCGCCCCCCGGACGGTGAGGTCGAGGTCGGGGAATTCCTCGCGCGCAACGTCGGATGCCGAGTAGATCGAGGCACCGGATTCGTTCACCACCACGACCTGGATCGCGCCCGGCAGCTTGCATTTTTTCACGAACGCTTCGGTCTCGCGCGAAGCGGTCCCATTGCCGATCGCGATCGCCTCGATCTGGTATTTTTTTGCGACAGAGTGGAGGAACTCGGCGGCCTCGAGCTGCTCGCGGGCGCTTTTCTCCGGGTAGATTACATCGTGAAAGAGGAGCTTCCCCTGCCGGTCGAGCACCGCGATCTTGCAGCCGGTGCGGAATCCCGGGTCGATCGCCATCGTGTTCTTGCGACCGAGCGGCGACGCCAGCATCAGCTCGCGCAAGTTTTCCGCAAAGACCCGGATCGCCTCCTCGTCGGCCTTCTTTTTGTAAAACATCCGGACCTCGGCCTCCATCGCGAACCCGAGAAGCCGCTTGTAGGAATCCTCGACCGCAAGCCGGACCTGGAGCGCGGCGGGCGAGCTGCCGCGCACGAACTGCGAGACAAGGATCGCGACCGCCTCCTCCTCCGGCGGGGTCAGCCTCGAAAACAGGAACCCCTCGGCCTCGCCCCGACGGATCGCCAGAATCCGGTGCGATGGAGACTTCGCTGCCGGCTCGCTCCAGTCGAAGTAGTCCTTGAATTTTGCGCCGTCCGCCTCCTTCCCAAACGCGACCTTTGACTTGATGACCCCCTTCGCGAGGTAGAGCGAGCGCAGCTTCGCGCGAGCGTCCGCATCGTCGCTGACCCGCTCGGCGAGGATGTCGCGCGCGCCGGCCAGCGCGGCCGCCGCGTCGGGCACCTCCTTTTCCGCGTCCACGTATGCGCCTGCCTCGCTTTCGGGATCGGTCGCCGGATCCTGCGCCCACAGGATGTCGGCCAACGGCTCGAGCCCTCGCTCCTTCGCGACCGTCGCCTTCGTGCGCTTTTTCGGGCGGAACGGGAGGTAGATATCCTCGAGGGTCGCGAGGGTCTCGGCCGCGCCGATCTTCGCCTTGAGCTCGTCGGTGAGCAGGTTGCGCTCGCCGAGCGACGTCAGCACCGTCTCCCGCCGCTTGTCGAGCTCGCCGAGCTGTTCGAGCCGGTCCCTGATCGCCGTGATCTGCACCTCGTCGAGCTCGCCGGTCCGCTCCTTGCGGTAGCGGGCGATAAACGGCACCGTCCCGCCCTCCTCCAAGAGCACCGCCACCGCCACCACCTGGCGGGGTTGCAGGCTCAGTTCCTTCGTGATTTTGACAATGTGGTGCTCAAGCATATCGAATTGAAAAGCGCGAGATCATGCGCGATCAGCACCGCGTGTCAACACTCGGCAGCAATGCCATTTTACAAATCACTCGCTAAAAAAGGGCGACAGGTGAAGAGTCGCACCCTGCGCAATAAATACTTCCCAGATTTTGCGACATTTAGAGGGAGTATCGATTCGTTCATGGATTCCTTGAATGGGACCAATCGACATTTACTCAAATCGTTGATCACTGAAAACTTTCAGACATTCGAAATTCCGAATTTATAATGCCGCAGAGCATACCCGAACCCCGTTTCACTCACAGTTTTTTTGAGCCGATTTTTTACCGTCCTTCTGAAAACTCCTCTTTCCGGACAGGCTCTAGGTACATATTTTTCTTGGGGAAATCCCCTTGCATCCCATCCTACCTCCTCTACCATGCAGATCAGGGTTAAACAACCTGAATAGTTACCCGGACTGGCTCTAGGTACTCCGAATCGAAGCCTAGGAGACCCCATAACCGCGCGTTCACCCAGATGCCAACCACACGCTTCATCAGTCGCAGG
>DYRS01000280.1 GCA_020718585.1 Chthoniobacter flavus | reverse complement strand
GTACTCTGAATTGGTAATGACGGTTCAAGGCCCCCAGAACTAACCCCGCCCCGGGATGTTCTGAATCACCGGAGGTTTTTATCTTTCCTCCCCTCGCCAACAACCGCTTTGGGGCTTGTTTCAAGCGAAAAGCAACCAGAATTTTTCAAAACTTAAAACTATCAAAGGAAACCCATGACCTCTGACTCTTCCTCTCTGATCCAGAACTCAGCCCCCGTCACCCAATACTCCACCGCCCCCAATGGCGAGCAGTTCGCGCTCCCCACGCCTCAGGATGAAGCTGCCGAAATCCTGCGCCTGCAGGCCCTCGTCGCCGAGCAGCGCGCCCTCGGCCGCGAGATTGTGGTTGTCATGGGTGTCGGGTTCGTCGGCGCAGTCATGGCCGGGATCGTTGCCGACTCCGAACAAAAAACATCTGTCATTCCCGAAGTCTTTAATCGGGAATCTAATTCTCCTATTATTCCCGTCGGCCAACCCGCCAAATTCGTCATCGGCATGCAGCGGCCCTCCGTCCGCTCGTACTGGAAGATCCCGCTCCTCAATCGCGGCGTCGCCCCCGTCGAGGCGGAGGATCCCGAGGTCGCCCCGATGATCGCCCGCTGCGTCAACGAGAAGAAAACCCTCACGGCGACCTACACCTACGAGGCGCTCACGCTCGCGGACTGCGTTGTCGTCGATGTCCAGTGCGACTACTTCAAGGAGGAGCTGGGCAACTGCCGTGCGGGCCACGCCGAGATCGCCGCGCTGGAGGAGAGCCTCAAGGTCATCGCCGAGCGGATTCCGCCCGCCTGCCTCGTCCTCATCGAGACGACCGTTCCCCCCGGCACCACCGAATACGTCGCCTACCCGATCATGAAGAAGGTCTTCGAGCGCCGCGGGATTGCCTCGGAGCCGCTCCTTTCCCACTCCTACGAGCGCGTCATGCCGGGGCGCAATTACGTCGCCTCGATCCGCGACTTCTGGCGCGTCTGCAGCGGCATCAACGCGGAGGCGAAAGAGAGGGTGGCGAGATTCCTCTCCGAGATCCTCAACGTCGAGAAGTTCCCGCTCACCGTCCTCGACCGCCCGATCGAAAGCGAGACATCCAAGATCGTCGAGAACTCCTACCGCGCCACGATCCTCGCCTTCCTGAACGAATGGAGCCTCTTCGCCGAGCGCAACGGCGTCGATCTCGTCAAGGTGATCCAGGCGATTAAGGTGCGTCCGACGCATTCGAACATGATTTTCCCCGGCCCGGGGATCGGCGGCTACTGCCTCCCGAAGGACGGCGGCCTCGGCGTCTGGTCGTACCAGACACTGATGGGCTTCGACGACGACATCTTCAAGATGACGCCGCTTGCGATCGACATCAACGACACCCGTTCGCTGCACGCGGCGGAGCTGGTCCGCGACGCGCTGCGCAACATGGGGAAGATCGTCGCCGCCTCGAAGGTCGTGATTCTCGGCGCATCCTACCGCGAGGACGTGGGCGACACCCGCTACAGCGGCTCGGAGACCATCGTCCGCAAGCTTGCCGAAATGGGCGCGGAGATCGGCGTCCACGACCCCTACGTCAAACACTGGTGGGAGCTGGAAAAGCAGGAGAGCTACCCCGCCCCCGGCCATTCGTGGGCGCGCTTTTTCCGCAACCAGCAGGGGCTGACCGAGCTGCGGATCGAGCAGGACGTCGCCTCCGCCCTCAAGGGGGCCGATTCGGTCGTCTTCGCCGTCCGGCATGACGCCTACATGAAGCTCACCCCGGACGACGTCATCGGGATGACCGGCCGCCCCATCGCCGTGATCGACTGCTTCGGCATCCTCGACGACGCCGCGATCCGCCGCTATTTCGA
>DYRS01000088.1 GCA_020718585.1 Chthoniobacter flavus | reverse complement strand
CGCCTCAGCGCGAAAACTCCCCCGCCTCACGTCTGAATTCTGCCTCGATCCCACCTCACCCGCAGCACCCGTTTGGCAAGCCTAGGCAGGGATCGTAATGATTGGAGTGCTCCCGCTAGGGCGGGCGCATGCCCGAAAAAGTGCAAGTTGCCGGGAGCGCGGGCATCCTGCCCGCTTGGTGGAGAAAGCGGGCGAGACGCCCACGCTCCCATCACGAAGCGTCTTTGCAACCATCAGAGATGCGCCCCGCTAGGGCGTATTTTTTGTTTGCGACTTTGACGGAACGGGTGGATCGTATGGGTTACGTCATGGCAGCCATGATCCCTACCCGAATTTTCGCACATGTTCTGGCCGCGCTTCTGGCGAGCGCGGCGGTCGGGTGCTGCGCAAATTCGCCGGAGTTTGAGATCTGCGCGATGCAGTTGCGGCAGAACGAAATCTTGAAGGTTGAGCCCCAGGTAGTGGTGCCGTCGGGTTTCCGCTCGGGCTTCAACCGCTACCCGTGGAAACAGCGGATCGTTACGACGGTCTTCTGGGTCGGCGAGCATCCGACCGCTAATAATCCGGTGCCAAACTACAAGAGTTCGTGGGACGCCCGATGGGCTGCGAATTACGGGGGATACGACAACCCGGAGCCCGTCGCCCGACGCAACTTTGTCCCGAAGGGTTTTATTCCGCGACAGAACCCATTCTACGTGGCCCTGCCCTACAACGATGTGACGCGCGGAACCACGAAGCCGGAATCCCGCAAGGTAATCCCGTGGTTTAAGCAGGCGTTCGAGCGTCCGGGCAAATCCGTCTGCAAGGGCCGTTGGCTTGCGATCCGCTACCGCGGGCGAATCGCCTACGCGCAGTGGGAGGACTGCGGGCCGTTCCGCACCGACCACTGGCAGTATGTATTCGGCAGCGCGATTCCCCTGCCGAACCTCAACAAGGGTGCGGGGCTCGACGTCTCACCGGCTGTCCGCGACTACCTCGGGATGGGCGGCACCGATGTCACCGACTGGAAATTTGTGGATGCCCGCGACGTGCCCCCGGGGCCGTGGACAAAGTTTGGCGACAACAACACGTTTGTTCTCCAGCGCCGCGGCGCAGACCTCTTCGTTGCCGACCGCAACAACGCCTACGGCGCGAAAAAATAGAAGCTCCTATTTTGCCGCGCCGATGTCGTTCCGACGCTGGAGCCCGTCAAATGTGATCATGTCGGCCGCCGCGTAGGCGCGGGCGCGGGCCTCGTGGAGGTCGCTCCCGGTCGCGGTGACTCCGAGCACGCGTCCCCCGTTGGTGAGGATTGCTCCTCCGCCGGGGTCGGATTTTGTTCCGGCGTGGAAGACGACGCACGGATCGGACACCCGGTCGAGCCCGCTGATCGGTTTTCCTTTTTCGTAGGTGCCGGGATACCCGCCCGAGGCAAGGATCACGCACGCGGACGCGCCGTCCGACCACAGCGGGGACAGCGAGGCAAGGCGTGCGTCGGCGCAGGCTTCGAGCAGATCGAGCAGGTCGGAGTCGAGCCGGCGCACGAGCGACTGGGTCTCGGGATCCCCCCATCGGCAGTTGAACTCAAGGACTTTCGGCCCGTCGGCCGTGAGCATCACCCCCGGGAAAAGCATGCCGCGAAATGCGAGCCCGTCGGCCCGAATGCCGGCCAGAAATCTGTCGAGGATGTCGGATTTGACGAGCGCGGCGAGCGGTGCGCTGATCGAACCCGACGGGCAGATCGTGCCCATGCCCCCGGTGTTCGGACCTAGGTCGCCGTCGAACGCGCGCTTGTGGTCGCGGCAGTCGGGAAGAAGAAGATACGATGTGCCGTCCACCAGCGCGTGGATCGAACATTCCTCGCCGTGCAAAAATTCCTCGACGACGATTTTTTTTCCAGCATCCCCGAAGATCCTATCGTCCATGCACTGCCGGATCGCATCCGCCGCCGCCTCTGGGGATTCCGCGATGACGACCCCCTTGCCGAGCGCGAGCCCGTCGGCCTTGATGACGAGCGGATATTTTGCCGCCCGGCACCATTCGCGTGCGGCCGCGCTGTCGGTGAATTCCTGGTAGTCCGCCGTGGGAATCCCGTGCCGCCGCATGAAGTCCTTCGCGAACGCCTTCGACGATTCCAGCCGGGCGGCCGACGCGTTCGGACCAAAGATTTTCAGGCCGTCCGCCTCGAACGCGTCCGCGATCCCGGCGGCAAGCGAGTCGTCCGGACCGACGACCGTGAGCCCGATGTCGCGGGACTTTGCGAATGCAAGCAGCGCAGGAATATCATCAGCCGGGATTGCAACGTTCTCGCCGAGCGCGGAGGTGCCCGCGTTGCCCGGCGCGCAAAAGATTTTTCCAGCCCGTGTCGAGCGGGCGATTTTCCATGCCAGCGCGTGCTCGCGTCCGCCCGATCCGACGATGAGGACGTTCACGGGCACTGGCAGCGAATTGGCAGTACCACGCGCGTTGTCAGGTGCGGCTCGATTCATAGTGGAAACATTTTAAATGAATTCTTCCGCCGTGGCAATTGCGACGGAATTGCTGCAGCGATTCCTAAAGATCGAGCGATGGGGCCGGCCACCTTAGTCGCCGCGCAGAAATAAAGGTATCAACCCGGCTGGTTCTTTTGGCCTCTGGCTGCGTTGCTCCTCAGTCACAGAGTGCTTGGGCTATGTTCCTTCGTCGCGCCTTGGCTGGCGGAAAAATTCCGGCGCATCTTGTATCATGTTATTTCTGCCAAGCTCCTTAGCTCCGGGGAAAATGCTCGCCGATATCATCCCGGAAGCGGTCCGGATCATCACCTTGGAATTCGATTTCGCGGTCGCGGACGGTGCCGCCGCATCCGCAGCGCCTCCGGACGTCGCGGGCGAGCTTCTCGATTGCTGCCTGTGGGAACGCGGGGGCGAACCCGGAGACCACGACGACCGACTTCCCGCCGCGGCGGGCTTTTTCCTTCCGGAAGACGAGCCGTCCGGTGCGAGGCGGCGCGGGCGCGCGATCCTCGAGCTCCGCCGGGCCGGCTGGAAGCCCGGCGATGGCGAGTTCTGCAAACGGAGATTGGAGCGCGTCCTGCGGGCCGCCGAGGGAAATGCGAGGCTTTTTTTGCATCAGTCACGCCCGAGGATTGCGGCTCCAAAGACGCCCGCGCTGTCGCCGAGCTTCGGGCGCAGGATGCGGGTCGCGAGGACCGGGTTGAAAAGAAACCGGCGGATGCATCCGCGCGTCTCCTCGGAGTAAAGATCGGCGATGTTGCCGACTCCTCCGCCGATGACGATCGCATCTGGGTCAAGGATGTTGACCACCGCAGCGATCGCCTCGCCGAATTTTTCCTGGAGTCGGCAGATTGTTGATGCGGCACGGGCATCGCCCGCCGCCGCGCGGGCGGCGATCTCTGGGAGTCGGATCGCCCCGCCGCCGGACTCCCGGTAATGCCGTTCCAACGAGGGGCCGGCGATCACCGTTTCGATGCAGCCTGCGCGGCCGCAGTAGCACGGATAGGATTCCCCACGGAGCGGGTTGTGCCCCCATTCGCCGGCAATCCCGTGGAGGCCGGCAAGGATTTTTCCGACGACGACAATCCCGCCGCCGACACCGGTCCCGAGGATCAGGCCGATGACGACCTCCGCCCCGGCGGCCGCGCCCCATGTCGCCTCGGCCAGCGCGAAGCAGTTTGCGTCGTTTGCGATCCGGACCTCGCGGCCGAGCGCGGCGGAAAGATCGGCCTGCAGCGGACGTCCGTTCAGGCAGGTCGAATTGCAGTTTTTCATCAGCCCGGTGGAGGGGTCCATCGAGCCGGGGGTTCCGATCCCTATGACATCGGGTGGATTCCATCCCGAGGCGGATTCGAGGTCGCGCACGATTCCTACGACCTGGGCGACAACGTGTTCGTAGCCGTTTGCCGAGCCGGTGTCGCGGCGCAGGCGGTGGAGGGCGGAGGCATGGGATGCGCCGTCAACAACGACGCCCTCGATTTTTGTGCCGCCGAGGTCTATCCCCCAGAGCATGGGCCGATCAGGCAGAGACCCGCATCGGCATGATCACGTAGAGGAATGGCGACTGGATTTTCAACACGCCGGGACTCATCTCGTCAATGAGCTCGAGGAAGACCTCATCGTTCGGAAGGTTGCGGAGCGGGTCCATGAGGAACTCGGGATTGAACGCGATCGAAAGATCCTTCCCTCGGTAGCTGATCGCGAGCGATTCCTTCGCCTCGCCGACTTCTGGCGTATTTGCGGCGATGTCGAGGCTGTTCTTTGTGAAGCTCAGGCGGACCGAACTTGTCTTTTCGTTGCTGAGCAGGGAGACCCGGCGCACGCAGTTGAGCAGTGCCTCGCGCTCGAGCGTGATCCGCTCCTTGGCCTCGCCGGGGATGACCTGGCGGTAGTTCGGGTAGTTCCCCTCAACGAGCTTCGACACGAGTTGCGAACCGTTGAGCTCGTAGGATGCGAGGTTCTCAGTGGTCGAGATCGTCACGTCGCCGTTCTCGCCGAGCAGCCGCTGGAGCTCGGTCACCGCCTTCGTCGGCAGGATGAAGTCGCGCTCGTGGCTCTTCGGGAACTCGATGTCGCTGTCGAAAAGCGCGAGCCGACGTCCGTCGGTCGCCACCAGCGTCATCTTGTTGTCAGCCAGAGAAAACAGGATCCCGTTGAGCACGTAGCGGGTCTCGTCGGAGGAGATCGCATACGAGGTTTTGCGGAGCCCGTCCTTGAGCTCGCTCTGCTTGATGGTAAACGATTTTTGCTCGCCGAACGTCGGGAACGTCGGGAACTCCTCCTGCGGTAGCCCGTAGATCTTGAAGAAGCTCGAACCGCAGCGGATCGATGCCGCATTTTTTGCGTCCACATCAATCACGATCTCCGAGCTCGGAAGCTCGCGCACGATCGCCGCAAGCCTTCTGGCAGGAAGTGTCGTCGCGCCCGTGCGCTCGACTTTCGCTTCAACCGAGCAGCGGATGCTGACTTCAAGGTCGGTGGTTGTGAGTCTCAATCCGAACTCGGTGGCTTCGAGCAGCGCGTTCGAGAGAACGGGGAGAGTCGCGCGACTGCTGACCACGTTTTGGATTCGCTGCAATCCTTCAAGGAGGGCTTCTTTGGTGACCGCTATCTTCATGATAAAAACAGGCTTTCTACGGGCTCGCGCGAAGGATGTCAACCGCATGTTGAAATCTGCGCCAAATTTGCACGGCCAATTCACGAGGCGATGCAAACGAGGAGGGAAGAGACATGGAGCCGTCAAAAAATGAAGGGGGCATCTCGCTTGTATTTTTCGTCCTCAGTTGCAAGTGTGGTAACGTGCTAACCGACAAACCAGACGCGTCCACTCTTTCCCGCGCCCAGTTTTTTATCGCGGGGGTTCTGCTGATCCTGGCGTTTGTGATCTGTCTGCGCGGGGGGGATGAGATCTTCGCTGAGGCACTGGCGGCGGGCTTTCTTGTCTTTATGCACAGCCCGGTGCGGTGGAAATCTGGTCGCCTCCCCCGCGTGCTCCACTGGACCGGACCGGTTGCTCTGCTTATCGCTGGCAACCTCTCCGGGTTCGTTCTCCCGCAGGCACTCGGCTGGGTCTGGGGATTCGTCATCTGGACAAGAGCCTCGGTCGCGTCCAGCGCGCTGCCGGTCGGCCGGTCGTGGATCGCGTTTCTCTTTGTGTTTCCGTGGATCACTCGAGACTTTCCAGCGGTCGGCTGGTGGTTCCGGCTGAGCGGGGCGGCGGTGAGCGGGAGGATCTTCGATGCGCTCGGGTTTCCGGTCATCCGCGAGGGCACCCGCCTGCTCGTCGACGGGCTACCGGTAAACGTCGAAGCCGCATGCGCGGGCATGGGCCTTCTCCAAAGCCTGCTCGTGGCGGGTGTCGTCCTGCTGATGGTGTATTTTCCGACCGGTCGCGCATTTTATTTTCTGCTTCCGGCCATTCCCGTCCTCGCCTGGGTGGCCAACACCGCGCGCATCACCGGGATCACCGGCGTCGCGCTCAGCGAGGGCGTCGCATTTTCGCAGGGAATGTTCCACACATGGGGCGGGCTGCTGGTGACCCTGCTCATGCTCGGTCTCACGCTTGTGCTGCTCACGCTTCTCCGCGGCGCGATCCCCCGCCGCCCCGGCCCTTGAGCGCGCCCTGGTGGTTTTTTGGCTGCACCCTCGCGCTCGCCGCAGTGCTCAATGCCTCCCTGCCGACCGCCTGGTTGCACGATCCCTCAAACCGGTTCGGCGGGCTTGCCATGGTGATGTGGCTTGCAGCCTGCCTCGCCCTGTCGAAAAATAACCCCGCAGCCCGCCTGCCGACATGGATCTTCTCGCTCGGACTGCTTGTGCTCGGACAGCTCGGGTCCCTTCAGCTTCTCAAGCATTCCGCGATGGCGATCCTTGTCGCCAGCCTCTGCCCCGGCCGCGCTCCCTTCTTCCTGATGGCTCTGGCCGCGCTCGCTTGGACGCCCGCCTGGGGCTGGATCTTCGGGCAGGCGGTCGGCTCCCCGCTCGATGCCGCACGCCCGGTGCTCGTCATCGCCTGCTTAGGTGCTGCGTTTTTCCTGCGTCCCCCGCTCAACGCCACAACCGCCAGCCAGCGGCTGGAAATTCCTCCGACATGACCCGACGAGGGCTCATCCTTGCCTCCCTCCTTGCCGCCGCAGTGCTGCTCAGCATCGTCTGGCCGCACCTCCCCATGCGCGGCGATGCCGACCCGCTCTCAAAAATCCCCTCCGGCGGCCACTGGCTCAAGAGCCACGACGTCGCCCTCTCCGCGCCCGAAATCCGCTGGCTCGGAGGAGCAAAGGGCATCAAGCGCCTGTTCTCGGTCGGCGGTCGCATCTGGATCCTCGCCGTCACCGACGGCTCCGGTAACCGTCAGGCCGTCCACGACCCGACGTATTGCTTCATCGGCGAAGGATGGAAAATCCTCAGCCAGTCCCGAATCCCGCTCGCCGGCGGCTCGGCCGTCCTCGTCTCGATGTCCCGCCGCGATGAATCGTCGTCCGCCATCTTCTGGTTTTTCGACGGAGGAGCTCCGTTTGCCTCCCTCCCCGAATACTGGACAAAATCCACCCTTCGCCGCATCACCCTCGGCCTCAGCGGCCCCGAACCCCTCCTCTTTATCCTCCGCCCGGTCGGCTCCCCCCCAGAAAATTGGACCGCCGCCGCCGCCGCTGCCGTCCCGCTCATTTTGCCGGAACCAAGGAAATAAGGAGCTTAGCAGAAATAACACGATACAAGATGCGCCGGAGTTTTTCTGCCAGCCAAGGCGCGACGAAGGAGCATAGCCAAAGCCTCTGCGACTGAGGAGCAACGCAGGATGGCGGAAAAGGAACCAGCATATTGTATCATGTTATTTCTGCGCGGCGACTAAGTGCCATTCGGGTCCCCTGCCCTATTGACATCCGAGAACACATCTGACCGACCTTCCCCCCATTGCTGAGCCAATCCTGGCAGCCGTGCTCGCGACCACATAAAAACCCCGGCCAATTCACGCATTAGTCCCTGCCCATGTCTTACTTCCCTCACGAAAAATGCAAATATTCTGTGAACCCCTGGGATTCTATCGCAGGGAAGATTCGGCGTTGATGCGCGAGCCGATTGCGGGCATGATGTGGCGGTGGTTGCGGATATCTATTGGCTTTGGGGGATTCTGTGGTTTTTCGTCGAGGCACTGGGAGTTTTTCTCGCGCTCCGTGCGGTGCTCATCGCGCGGACCCCGCAGTCGGCAATCGGGTGGGCGATCGCGCTGCTCGTTGTCCCGGTCATCGCGATTCCGCTTTTTCTATTTTTTGGCGAGTCGAGATTTTCCGGCTACACGCGTGCGGGGACTGGAAAATCCGCGCCGTTGGACAACGCGCTGCGCACGACCGCCCGCCACCTTGACGGCTATCGCGCAGGGATTGGTGCGGACTGGGCCGACGGCTCCCGAATCGCGGAAAACCTGAGCGGGCTTCCCGCGACCGGAGGGAATGCGGTGCGCCTGCTGATCGACGGGGACGCGACGTTCGACGCGATCTTTCGGGCGATCGATGCCGCCCGCGAGTCGGTCTGGCTCCAGTTTTTCATCATCCGCGACGACATGCTCGGGCGCGCGCTCGCCGACCGCCTGCTCGCTGCAGCCGCGCGCGGGGTCGAGTGCCTTGTCATGTATGACCAGGTCGGGTCGAAGGCTCTCCAAAAAACCTGGCGCGACCGGCTGGTGCGCGGAGGGGTGCAGGTCCAGCCGTTCGTAACAAATCGCCAGCACGGGCCGCACTTTCAGGTCAATTTTCGCAACCACAGGAAGCTCGTCATCGCCGACGGACAGGTCGCGTTCGTCGGCGGCCTCAATGTCGGCGACGAATACATGGGCCGCGACAAAACGTTCGGGCCGTGGCGCGACACCCACATGCGGATCGAAGGCCCCTCTGTCGCCGGGTTTCAGATCCCGTTTCTCGAGGATTGGAACTACGCCACAAAATCCCCTCCCCCGTTCCGCCTGCGCTCGCAGCCGGCGGGCGGCGCCGTCGTCTTCCCGGTCGCCTCGGGTCCGGCCGAGGAATGGGGCGTCTGCGCGGCGGTTTTCCTTTCGGTGATCCAGGACGCCAAGAAGCGGCTCTGGCTGGCCAGCCCGTATTTCGTCCCGTCGAGCCCTCTGCTCTACGACATCTGCCATGCGGCACTCCGCGGGGTGGACGTGCGGATCCTCCTGCCCCGGATGGCCGATCATATCCTGCCCTGGCTCTCCGCGTTTACCTACTACCCGCGGCTGCGCGCCGCCGGGGTGAAGGTCTGGCGCTACCAACCGGGGTTCATGCACCAAAAGGTGCTGCTCGCCGACGACGACTTCGCGCTCGTCGGCTCGATCAACCTCGACTACCGGTCGTTCATGCTCAACTTCGAACTCTCCGCCGCCGTGCAGGACCGCACGTTCGCAGGCGATGTCGAAAAAATGTTTCTCGCCGACTTCGACCGGAGCCGACCGGAAGACCTGCGAAAATTCGAGGATAGCTCGCTCGCGTTCCGCCTGAAGTGCCGCGGCGCCGCGCTCATGAGCCCGGAACAGTA
>DYRS01000087.1:7696-9060 GCA_020718585.1 Chthoniobacter flavus | reverse complement strand
CAAGCCAGCCAGATCAGGCTCTCGTGCAAAAGATCAGCCGCCTGGTCGTCGAGTCTGATCGCGCCTACAAGGTCGGTGATTTTGATGCATCGCTCAAGGGGATCAACAGCGCGGCGGATCTGCTGCCCGACGACCCCGGCGTCCTGCTGCGCAGGGCAAGGCTTTTCGAGACCATGGAGCAGCCCGAGGACGCGGCGGCCGACTATGCGCGGGTCGCCGCCCTGCCCGGGCTTCCCGCAGATCTCCGCGCCCAGGCGGAAAAAAAGCTCGCGCAGCTCGGCGGTTCGGTGTCGGCGAAGCCCTCCCGCGCGCAGACCGGCGACGCGCCGTCGCAGGGGGGCGATGTCCGCGATGAGATCGGCCTGCAGCCAGGCTCCACCCTCGGGATCACCGACACCCGGCTGCGCGACGGCGCGCCCGGCACAAAAACCCTCCGCGTCGCGATCAAGGCCCGCCCGAACACAAGCGTGGACAACCGACAGATGAAGCTGCACATCTTTTTTTATGAGCAGGATGAGACCGGAGAGATCCAGCCGACGAGTTCTCCGGTCGTCCCGCTTTGGATCAGCCCGCCGGTAAACTGGGCGGACAACGAACCCGAGATCCTCGATATCACCTACATCCTCCCCGACAGCAACCTTCCCGGCAGTGCCGCATCGAACGGCTCGCCCGGAAAAAAGTTTGTCGGCTACATCGCCGGCATCTACTACAACGGTGAGCTTCAGGACACGCAGGCCGAGCCCGGACCACTCGCGAAAAAGTTTCCGCTTCCTCTTTACCTCAAGCAGGATTCCCAATGAAATTACTCATCGTTGACGACGCGGTCGGCACCGCAGAAAATCTGGTTCGCTCCCTTGCTGCCCTCGGCTGGACCGGTGCCGGTTCGGCCACAAATTCCGACGACGCGGTCGAATGGATCAACCGGCATGGAGGCTGTGACGTGCTGGTCACCGAGGTTTACCTGCAGCCGGTTGATGGGATGACTCTCCGCGAAACTGTTCAACCGCACCTGCCGGAGATGAAAACCATCTTCACCTCGCCGCACGATGTCTCCCCCTACACCGAGCGCATGGCAGGCAATCCCTTTCTGGCCGCTCCTGTTGAGCCCGCCGCCCTTGATTTGATGATCCGAAGCCTCACTGGCTCCGAGCCGGCTCCGCCGCCGCCGGCGGTTTCCGCTTCGGTCGCCGCGAGCCCGCAGCCGAGCGCCCCGCAGCCGAGCGCGGTCGTGGCAAGCCCGCGTCCGAGCTCCCCGCAGCCGAGCGCAGTCGCCGCAAGCCCTCGTCCGAGTGCCGCGCAGCCGACTGTAGTCGCCGCAAGCCCCCGTCCGAGTGCCGCGCAGCCGACTGCGGTCGCCGCAAGCC
>DYRS01000087.1:2944-7596 GCA_020718585.1 Chthoniobacter flavus | reverse complement strand
CGTCCGAGTGCCGCGCAGCCGACTGCGGTCGCCGCAAGCCCCCGTCCGAGTGCCGCGCAGCCGACTGCGGTCGCCGCAAGCCCTCGTCCGAGTGCCGCGCAGCCGACTGCGGTCGCCGCAAGCCCCCGTCCGAGTGCCGCGCAGCCGACTGCGGTCGCCGCAAGCCCTCGTCCGAGTGCCGCGCAGCCGACTGCGGTCGCCGCAAGCCCGCAAGTGAAGCCGTCCGTGAAGGCCGCGCCGCGTGCCGCTGTTGCCCAGACCTCGCCCAAGCCCGCCGCTGCAGCTGCGGCCGGTTTGGAAATCGAGCTTCCCCCGGATGATTTTGTCGGAAAAACAATCGGCAACTATCTCATTGAGGCCCGCATCGGAAAGGGGCCGATGGGGGCAATCTATCGAGCCAACCAGACCAACATCAATCGCCGGGTGCGGTTTTACGCGCTCGACCCGGTGCTTGCCGGCGAGCCGGCGGCGGTCGGGCGGTTCCTTGCCAACGCCAGCGCGAAGGCCAAAGCCGCAAACCCGGTTGTCATTTCGGTTTACGAGGCGGGCGAAAGCGACGGAGTTTATTTCTACTCCTGCGAATATCTTCCGTGCCGATCCATCGCCCAGCTTCGCGAATCGGGCGGCACGCTAGACGAACCGACCGCGATGGCCTCGATCAAGGCAGCCGCCGAGGCTCTCGATTTCTTCGCCCGCGAAAAGATCCCCCATGACCTGCTCACGGAAAACGGACTCCTGATCGGCCCGTCTAAGCGTGTGCGCATGGCGAATATCGCCTGCGAGACTCCGTCCGAGGCGTTCGACCACGCGGCAGAGATGGCCCGCGTTGCCGAGATCATTCTCGGCGCTCTCCCCGCGTCCGGCGCCGACAAGCCGCGCGACCTTGCAAAAATGCTCGCCGATCCAAATTCCCAGCCGCCCTCGTGGGCCGCATTTCTCCAGACGGTCGCCGCCTGCCAGCCGAAAATCGTCATCGCCGACGCCTACAAGCTCGATGCCCAGGAACGCGCCGCGATCCGCGTCGTCGAAGAGTCAAAGAGGAGCATGAAGCGGGGAATGATCATCAACACCGTCGTCTCGCTCGTTCTCTTGGCCGCAGCTCTTCTGGCGATCTGGTTCAGCTTCTTCCGGCCGTCGAGCTCGGCGGTTCGTAAGTTTGACAAAATGGTCGAAATCCCTCCGGGAGAATTCATTTACCAGGACGGAAAAAAGATCAACATCCCGAGGTTTTACATCGACGAATACGAGGTGACGCTCGGACAATACGCCGAGTTCCTTGCCTTTCTCGAACAGAACCCGAACGAGGCGTCTAAGCTCGACCACAAGGAACAGCCGAAGGGAAAAAGCCATGTGCCGGTCGGCTGGGCCGACATGAAAGAGCTCAGCCCGCCAATGCCCGGCTACTACACCCGTGCGAAGCGCTGGGGGAAATACCAAGAGGCCGCGCTCGATGTGAATTCCCCGGTCTTCGGCGTGGATTGGTTCGACGCCTACGCCTACGCAAAGTGGAAGGGGCGCAGGCTCCCAACCGAAGAAGAATGGGAAAAGGCCGCCCGCGGGACCGACGGACGCAAGTTCTCGTGGGGCGACAACGAGGACCCGACCCGATCGAATACCGGGCTCGACATCAACCCCAACCCAAAAAAGGGCGGAGAAAAGGATGGCTTCAAGCGATGGAACACGGTGGACGCCAAGAAGGGCGACAAGAGCCCGTTCGGGATGTTCGGAGGCTCGGGGAACGTCTCCGAGTGGACCTCGACGATCGTTGACTGCCCGGAGGCGGGCGGCAAGGTGCCGGTCATCCGCGGAGGAAACTGGAAAAATCCCGACCCCTCAGTCACCCGCCGGGTCCTCAAACTCATGGACCTCCAGCAGGACGACGCGCTCGGGTTTCGGACCGCCTCCGACTCTCCGCCGACCAAATGATCCAACGGTTTTCGGCGGCCCGAATCGCTTCGATCACTTCTTTCATGCTGCTGGCCTTTGCGCTCGCGGCCCGCGCGCAGGTGCAGGTGGACATCTCGCTCAAGCGCAGCCTCTACATCCTCTTCGAGCCGATTCTTGTCACCGTCACGGTCACCAACCTGACCGGCGGCGAACTCTCGCTCGCCGACAGCGGATCGAATAAATGGTTCGGGCTTCAGGTCGAAACCGCCGACGGACGTCCGATCCCGCCGGGCGGTGGGGAATATGTCAACCCGCCGGTTGAGCTCGGGCCGCAGCAAAAAATCACCCGCACGGTCAACATTACGCCGATTTTTCCGCTCGGCGAATTCGGAAGCTTTCGCTTGAAGGCCACGGTTTTCTCCCACCAGACAAACCGATTTTTCAATTCGCCGTCGCTGAACTTCGAGATCACCGAGGGGCGGGTGATGTGGCAGAAGACGGTCGGGGTTCCCGACGGATCTCCCGGTGCCGGGACCCTGCGCACGATCTCGCTCCTTTCGCACCGGCTCCCGATGAGCACCTACCTTTACCTCCGCATCCAAGATCCTCAGGCAGGCACCGTCTTCTGCACCCACCAGCTCGGACGGTTTCTCACGTTCGGAAAACCCAACGTCCTGCTCGATGAAAAAAACCGGGTCCACATCCTCCAGAACGTCGCCCCGAAAGCCTTCGTCTATTCTGCTGTCGGGCTCAACGGCGAGGTGCTTGACCGAAAATCCTACAACGAGTTTTCCTCCCGTCCCGCTCTCCGCCGAGGCAGCGACGGCAGCGTGGTCGTCGTCGGCGGCCAGGCCTTCGACCCGAACGCCCCCCCCCCGGAACAGACGCTCCCCTCGATCGCCGACCGCCCGGTGGATATTCCCGGCCTCCGGAAGGCTCCAAAACCGGATGAAAAACGTCCGGAAAATCTCCTCTCCAGATAATCCCGAAGCGAGGTTTGAACCGCTTCACGGGCCGGGTCGGCGCATTTCCAGATTCGAGATTTTGAAGCCGCCGTCCTTGCCGAGCACGAGCAGGAAGTCGTGAAATTCCTTGAGCGTGCTCCGATGGCCGACGCTCATGAACGAGATCCCGGTCCCGAGAAGGTTTTTGTAGAGCAGCCGCTCGTTCGGCTCGTCGAGCGCGCTCGTCGCCTCGTCGAGGAACGCGATCTGCGGCTTGTTCAGAAAAATCCTGGCAAACGAAACCCGCTGCTGCTCGCCGAGCGAGAGGATGTTTGTCCAGTCCTCAACGCGCCCGAGGTCGCCATCCACCCGCTCGAGCACATCCACGAGGTTCACCTTTTCCAGCGCCGCGATGACAAGCCTGTCGGCAGCCGGATCCGGCCTGCCCGGGTAAACGAGCTGCTCGCGCAGCGTGCCCTGCACGAGGTAGGGGCGCTGGGGGAGAAAGATCAGGCGGTTGATGTTCGGACGCCCGATCGTGCCGGTCCCGCTCTGCCAGAGCCCGGCGATCGTGCGCAGCAGCGAGCTCTTCCCCGCCCCGCTCTCGCCCATGATCAGCACGCTCCGGCCGGGCGGAAGCGTGAAGTCGAGCCCGCGCGTGAGAGTCTTTTCGCGGTCGGGAGTCTGGATCGTCAGGTCGGTGAGCCGGAGCTCGCGCGCGTCCTCGTTGACCTCGATCTCGCGCTCGGCCCGGAAATCCTCGATGTCGTATTCGTCGAGCTCGTCCCAGAGATCTCCGAGCCGGTTGATCGCGGCCGCAAACGTGCTCAGGCCCTCGAACTGCGCGACGATCACGCTCAGCGCCATGAGCACCTGCGCAAACGCCCCCTCGGCCTGCGTGACCACGCCGAATTCGATCTCCCCGCGGATGAACATCGGCCCGAGGACAAGCACCGGCACAATCAGCGCGAAGTAGCTGTAGCTGTTCGTGAAAAATCCGAGCGTCCGGTTCCAGCCGATGATCCGCAGCGTGTTGTCCACCACCTTTCCGAACCTCGCCATCAGGTCGCCCTGCTCGCGCTTTTCTCCCCGGAAAAATGCGATGCTCTCCGCGTTGTCCCGCACCCGCACGAGCGCATACCGGAAGTCCGCCTCCTTCTGGTATTGCAGGAAATGCATGCCGACCAGCCGCCGACCGATCAGGATCGAAAGCGCGGTCCCCGCTCCCGCATAGACCAGCAGCACGACCGGAAGCTTCCAGGAAATCGTCAGCAGCACGCCGGTGAACGCGAACAGCGTCACCGCCGAGTTGATCGCCGTAAGCAGATACCCGAGCACCCCGGTCGTGAACGACCTCACGTCTTCCGAAATCCGCTGGTCTGGGTTGTCAACCCGCTCGCTGTGCCGCAGCCGGTAATACGCGCGGTTGAAAAAAAACCGGCTCACCAGGATGTTTGTCATCCACTGCCTCCACAGCAACGCCAGCCGCTCGGCGCAATACCGGTAAAATACCCCCACTGGGATCGCGATCACAAACGTGCCCGCATAAATCATGAGGTTCCGGTAAAATCCGACCGCATCCCGCTGGGTGAGCGATGTGATGAAATTCCTCCCCGCGTAGCTGACCAGCACCTGGACCAGACCGACCGCGCCGCTCAGCGCCAGCAGCAGGATCACAAACATCCGGGTCTCGTGGCGGGTCCCGTAAATAAAAAATGCCTTCGCGAGCTGCGCAAACCGCCTCAGCACGACAATCCGCCGCACGCGCTGGTCGCCTGGCTGGTCGCCTGGCTGGTCGCCTGGCTGGTCGCCGGGTGGTCG
>DYRS01000087.1:0-2844 GCA_020718585.1 Chthoniobacter flavus | reverse complement strand
GCTGGTCGCCTGGCTGGTCGCCTGGCTGGTCGCCTGGCTGGTCGCCGGGTGGTCGGTCGCTCATGCGTGCGGCCAGAACGGTGTCGGGTCGGCGAGCGCCGCCGCAAGCCACGCGATCTCCTCCTCGTAGAGCATGTGCGATTGGATGAACCGCTTCCATGCCAGCTCGCGGTCGGGGTGCAGCTCCATGCCCGCCGCCTCCAGCTTCGCGCAGGCCGCATCGTAGTGGACCCGCTCGACATGCATCTGCTCGGGATCGCGGTCCGGGCGAATCGGCGTCCCGCGCATCGTCGTGTGGATGTTCCGGACCGCGACAACCCCGCAGTCGAAACAGATCCGCGCGCCCTCGCCGGGGTGCGCGACCGTCGAGTTCGTCAGTGCCAGCGCATCAAGAAATGCTCCGAACGCACACACCCACGACTGGTTTGGACCGAGCGGACGGATCACCGCAAGGATCGGCAGAAAACTTCGCGCCTGGCCGAGGTTGCGAAAAAAGTTTTCCCAATCCTCCCAGACCGCATCGAGGTCGCCGGTGCGGCGGTTCCGGCAGTGCCAGAGAAGGATTTCCGCGCCCGACGGCGACGGCCCGGTGCGAGCATAGATCCAGGAGACCCGCCGTCCGCGCTCGTGGATCAGCTCCATAAACCCGGGGAGGAAAGTGAAAAGATAGACGATGAGGAAAAGCCCGATCGCGCCCTCGAAGATCGCCAAAAGCTGGCCGGAGAGGTTTGTCGGGGTCGAGAACCCGAGCGTGCTCAGCGCCGATCCGCTCGAGACGAACGCCTCGGTGAACGTCGCCTCCCCCCGGAATGCAAGGTTCATCAGCGCGAAGCCGACGGTCACCAGCAGGAACCACGAGGTGATCACCGCGATGAGCGAACACGGCCAATACCATGTCATGATCTCGCCCCGCCGCGTCCGCCCGCCCGGCAGATGGCGCACGCGGAACCGGAACATCGAGAGCACAACCCGGCCGACCCAGAACGCCAGCGGATCTTGGTAGCGCTGGTTCAGCATCCCGACCCGGATGATGGACTTGAAAAAGATGAAGACCAGCACGGCACCCGCCGCGCAAAGGGCGATGCGGGCGGCCGGATTTCTGTCATCGAAAAGCGCGAACGCCATCGGGCAGGTGCTCACATTCCCTCCGCCGGATACTCGCCCGATGCGGTGAGTTCGGCGAGCGCCGCCACCACCCCGGCCCGATCCTCGCGGTAGGTCACCCCGAACCACCGGCTCCCGACCGGCAGCACCCGCACGCTCCCGGCCCCGGCCGCGACCAGCGCCGCCACCGCATCCGGAATATAAAACTCGGCTTTTTCCGTCCCGCCGCGCGCGTCGAGGAACTTCGAAAATAACGCCTCAAGCCCACCGAATACCGCCGGGGTGACCCCCCAGCAGTTCATCGAAACTGGCTCGGCACCGGAAAATATTTTGCCCGTCACTGCATCCGCGATCACGCCGCCCACCCTCCGGATTTTCGTGTATTCGGCGACCGCTTCAAACATCCCGTCGGCCGACACCCCGCAGACCCCGCGCGAGACGTCCCCGCTCGGGGAAAGCGTTGCGTCCAGCCGGTAGCCGACCATGCACCAATCGGTCCCGTCATCCGGCTGCGCGGTGAGAAATTCCCCCGCCCCGGCAATCGCCTCGCGTCCGTAAAAATCGTCGGCGTTGATCGCAAGGAACGGTCCGTCCACCGCACCGCGCGCGCACCAGACCGCGTGCCCGGTGCCCCACTGTTTTTCGCGCCCCTCCGGCACGGCGAACCCTCCGGGCAGGTCGTTCATCTGCTGGAAGACATAGCCGATGTCGGCGCGGTCTTCGAACCGCCCGCCAACCTTCTCACGAAACTCCTCCTCAAAATCCCGCCGGATCACAAAGACCACGCGCGAGAACCCGCTCCGCAGCGCGTCATACACCGAGTAGTCAAGGATCGTCTCGCCCTGCGGCCCGAGCGGGTCCATCTGCTTGAGCCCGCCATACCGGCTCCCCATCCCTGCGGCCAAAACCAGAAGCGTCGTCTCCATGCGCGGTTAGCGTGATGGCTTCGCTGGTGGTGGCACCAGGGCCGGCGCGCGCTCGGCCACCACGACCGGCGTCCCGATTTTCAGGGTCTCAAAAAGCTTGGTCGCTGTCTCGCGGCGGAGCCGGATGCACCCGTGCGAGGCCGGGTGCCCGGGCACGTGCCCGACATGCATGCCGACCCCGGTGTCGGTGAGGCGCATCCAGTAGGGCATCCTCGCTCCCGCAAACGTCGCGCCCTCCGGCGGCACGTCGGTCCGCGTGTCCGCGTCCGAGACAATAACCGCTCCGGCCGTGTCAACGATCTTTCCATAAAGATTCGACGAATAGTCCCTCTGCTTCGCCCGAATCTTGAACTCCCCGGTCGGGGTCGGATGCGTCCGCTTGCCGGTCGCCACGGGGAAATCCATCGCGATCACAGTGTCCACCAGCAGCAGCCCCCGCTGCTCGCCCAGCGCGATCTCGACCGATGTGTTTTCGGCGGTCGCTCCCGCCAGCACCGCCTCGTTCTTGTAGGTCTTCAGCTTCCACTTCGGCTGCGCCCGCCACGCCGCATGCGCCGCAAGTGCCTCAGCACGCGCGGTCGCCAAGGCCGCCGCACGCGCCGCATCCACCCGACGCTCCGTCACCCGCTCGACCACTGCGCAAGATGAAAATACCGCCGCCGCCAGCACCGCCCCAACCCAGCGCGCAACTCGCCGGGTGAAAAAAATCCGTGAAAACATTTTCCGCAGGACGATCAGGGAGGGCATAAACACATTTTTTTTTGCCATACCCCACGCCCACGCGCAATCCGAAAGTCCGCAGTCGAAGCGTCTC
>DYRS01000279.1 GCA_020718585.1 Chthoniobacter flavus | reverse complement strand
GCGGTGAGCGGCCTCGCCGTCGGCGAGCTTTTCGAGGTAATCGATGTGGGGGAGCGCTTTTTCGGCAGCCTGTGCGGCGAGCCCCTGGTAGTGCTCGCGGATGAAGGGCAGCTTGAGGTACTTGAGGTGCTCATCGAGTCTTTGGTTTTGCTCACTCATCGCTCATCCTTTCGTAGATGGACAGATCCGGGTGTTCGAGTCTGATATCGAGCAGATCCTCGCGCCGGGTCAGGTGAAGGGCGGCGGGTTCTTTTTGGAAGCGCGCGCGCTGTTGGAGCAGGTTTGTGACGTACTCGCAGGAGAAGGCCTCGAAGATAAAGGCGTCCTCGATGGCGCGGGCGACGGGATCGGTGCCGTAGATTTCGCTTAAGGCGACGATCTTGCGCACGTGCTCCCGGGGGTTGAGGCGCCGCTCGTGGAGCTTGCGGTAATACAGATCGGCCTTGGGCGACAGGGCGATAAAGCGCATGAAGGTCTTCTGATCGCGGGCTTTTTTGCGCTGGGCCAGTAAGGCCTTGGGGTGGTCGGGGTCCTCGAAGTCCTGGTAGCGGTCATAGCAACGGATATGCCGTGCGATGAGTTTTTCGCCCGCGTAGACACAGATGCGTTCAGGATCGGTTTTGACCGTAAGCGTTCTTAGCGCATACTCGGCGGGCACCGAGTAGCGGTTGGTGTCAAGGCGGATGCGGAACTGGCTCGATGCGCGCTGCGGACTAACGGTGGCGATATCGTAGGGGTTTGCCGGCAGCGGCAGCAGACAGGGCCGCTCGGCTTCGAAGAGCTCCACGGGTTTTTTACGGGTCTCGCCATGCAGGCGCACATTGGCCACCGTCTCAAGCCAGCTTCTTACGGCCGGGCCGATGGCGGCAAAATCGGGGATCTCGAGGCCTGCGAGGAAGTTTTTTTTGACATAGCCGACCGCGTTTTCCACCCGGCCCTTTTCGTTGCCGCGGCCCACGTTGCAGGCGGCGATGGTGAAGCCGTAGTGGTTGGCAAAGTCGAGATAGCGGGGATTGAACACCGGCGGCCGGCCAAGCAGCCGGCGCAAGACCGCCGACTTGAGGTTATCGACCATGATTTTTTGGGGCACCCGCCCGAAGAAGTCAAACGCGTTTTGATGGCCGGCCAAGAAGTGCTCCAGGCTCTGGCTGACGGTGAACTCGACATACAGCATGCGGCTGTAGCACAAGACCATCGCAAAGAAGCTCAAGCGCCGGCGCGTGTTGCCCACGGCCACCGAGCCGTAGCAACCCCAGTCGACCTGGGCGCACTCGCCGGGGGCGAAGGCCAGCGTCAAGTAGGCGCGGCTCTTCGGTGGCCGGATGGCGCGCACGTAGTCCTTCACGATACTGTAGCCACCGGCATAGCCCTGCTCGCGGATACGCACCAGGATCTGAGCGGCGGTAAAGGCATGGGCTTGAAGCATACGGGTGATCTCATTTTTGAAAGGGTCCAGCTTGCTGGCGCGCACGCTCGCTTTTCTCTGGCAGAAGCGCTCGCGGGCGAGCCACTTTACGACCGTGCGCGGATCCATCGCGAGCTCGCCTGCGATCTGATGGGCGCTCAAGGCTTCGTGATCTTTGAGGTGGCGCAGTTTGCAATAAAGCTCGTAGTCGATCATGCGGCGCCTCCGAGCTGTTTGAAGATTTCTTTGATCGAACAGATCCCCCCGCCGCGCTCAGAGGAAAGCAGCGACCCATCGAGCGAGAGCACCTGGTAGATGGGATGTTGGTAGGCGATCAGATCGGCGCGCAGAAGCTCCTTCCGGGCGCTATCCAGCCGATCGGCGGCCATGGTCAGGTATCTGCCGATGGAGCGCTCGGAGTAAAAGCTCAAGCCTCTGGCATCGGCC
>DYRS01000278.1 GCA_020718585.1 Chthoniobacter flavus | reverse complement strand
CCACTGATAGGGGTAGGGACGCCCTGCAGGGCGCCCCTCCCTCCGAACCGGACGTGCGGATCTCCCGCATCCGGCTCTCCAGTTGGTAGTTAACTCCGAAGAGACCGGATCGCCGTGGCATGGGCTTCCGTCATGGTGAAAAGCCCCTGCTCAGCGAAGAAGGCGTTCTTCCAGCGCTGATGGTCGGCGCCTCGGCCGCGCCCTTGTCGACGCTGGTTGAAGCGCAGGATGCTTCTCAGCCTCATGCGCACCCATCCGTCGACCGGGGGGAACGTCGTCTTGCCGGCGTGCTTGAAGTACTCGAACCAGCCGCGGAGCACAGGGTTGAGGTTGTCGATGATGGCCCGCAGGCTGTGCCCGTTGGCCCTCCTCGTCAGCTCCCGAACCCGCACCTTCAGCTTGGCGAAGCTCTTCTCCCGCGGCCATTTGCGCCCCTTGCGGAACGTGTAGCCCAGGAAATCGAACCCCTCCGGGTCGTTGACGGCGTCCACAATCTTCGTCTTGGTCGGATGCAGCGTCAGCTTGCGCTCACGCATCAGGTCGTAGAGGAGGTCCAGGGCTTCCAGGGCCTCCATCTGCGATCGGCAGAGGATGACGAAGTCGTCCGCATAGCGGACGATCTCGAACCCCATGCGGGTCATCTCGGCGTCGACGGGGTGAAGATGGATGTTCGCCAGTAGCGGTGAAATGACGGCGCCTTGCGGCGTGCCCTGCACCGGCGACCACTGTCGGTCCTCGTCCATGATGGGCTGCGTCAGGAACCTGCGCAGGAGTGCGAGCACGCGACCGTCGGCGACGTGCTTCTCGACCTCCGCCATGAGCAGGTCATGGTCGATGGTGTCGAAGTAGCCCTTGATGTCGGCGTCGACCACCCACACGTGGCCCCGCTGCAGCAACTCATGAACGCGCCTCAGCGCCTGTTTGGCCGACCGACCAGGACGAAACCCGTAGCTGTGCTCGTGGAATCGCTGCTCGAAGATCGGTTCGATCGCGTTGAGGACGGCGGCTTGTGCGATGCGGTCCCTGACCGTCGGGATGCCCAGCGGTCGCATCTCGGTCGAGCCGAGCTTGGGGATCATCACGCGCTTGACGGGGTGCGGCTGGTAGCTTCCGCTGCGCAGCTCGGCCCCGAGGTTCTCGAGGTACTTCTCGGCGTGCGCCTCGAATCTCGAGACGCTGACACGGTCGACACCCGCGGCCCCCTTGTTCGTTCTGACCCGCTGCCAGGCCGCGTCCAGGCTCCGAGGCGCGTAGACCTTGTCCATCAAACTGAACCACTTGCCTCCTTTGACCCCGTTGACCAGGGCCTCCAGCATGCGTTCCGTCCACACAGCCCGTTCCGCGGGGATCCAGCTCCGCTGGGGGGTTTCCGCCTCTCCGCCTTGTTTAGCCATTTCGAGCACTTCCGACGGTTTCCGTTCGTTCTGTGTCGTCTTCACGCATCACCTCCCTACCCCCCTTCGCTCCACGCCCGTTACGGCGCTTCATCGCTACTACGAGGGTTCTGACTCCTGGCGCCGTCACCGCGGTCGCCAGGTCTCCCCACTTCAGCCGCATAACCTCCGACCCGTTCTGTCTCCAACCACCCCTGTCGCCCCCATCGCCGATCTTGCACGTCCTCCACGCGATGGGCTCCCGCTTCCACGGCGGGCTTGGGCTTCGCCATTACTCCGCAGGCTCGCCAACAACACAGGCCGAATCGAGTTCGTCTCCTACGGACCGGGTCTTCACTTCTGGTTGCTCCCCACACCCCCTCACGGGGATTGCAGTTACCATCGGCTTCGAGCCTGTTCGTGGGCTCGTGAGGGACTTTAACCCTCTGACTACGCGTCCTCGTGGGCGCACGGAGTGC
>DYRS01000277.1 GCA_020718585.1 Chthoniobacter flavus | reverse complement strand
TTCTACATCGTCACCGCGCTCGAGCAGGGCGCAACGCTCGACCAGCTCGCCGGCACGATCCAGAACGACGTCCTCAAGGAGTTCATGGTCCGGAATACCTACATCTACCCCCCGCTCCCCTCAATGCGGATCATCGCCGACATCTTCGAATTTGCCTCGCAGAAAATGCCGAAGTTCAACTCGATCTCGATCTCCGGCTACCACATGCAGGAGGCCGGCGCGACCGCCGACCTCGAGATGGCCTACACGCTCGCCGACGGATTGGAGTATCTTCGCACCGGCACAGCCGCCGGACTCGACATCGACGCGTTTGCACCCCGGCTCTCGTTCTTCTGGGCACAGGGGAAAAACCTCTTCATGGAGGTCGCCAAAATGCGCGCCGCACGCGTCCTCTGGGCGAAAATCGTCAAGGGCTTCAATCCGAAAAACCCGAAGTCCATGGCGCTGCGCACCCACTCTCAGACGAGCGGATGGTCGCTCACCGAGCAGGATCCGTTCAACAACATCGCGCGCACCTGCATCGAGGCGATGGCCGCCGCAATGGGTCACACCCAAAGCCTCCACACGAACTCGCTCGACGAGGCGATCGCCCTCCCGACCGACTTCTCCGCCCGCATCGCCCGCAATACCCAGCTCTTCCTCCAAAATGAGACCGGCATCTGCTCGGTCGTTGACCCATGGGGAGGCAGCTACTACGTCGAGGCACTCACCCACGAACTCCTCGAAAAAGGCTGGGCCCACATCCAGGAGGTCGAAGCCCTCGGCGGGATGTCGAAGGCGATCGAAACCGGACTCCCGAAAATGCGCATCGAGGAAGCTGCCGCTCGCCGCCAGGCAAAAATCGACTCGGGCGTCGAAACGATCGTCGGCGTCAATAAATACCGCCTCGAAAAAGAAGACCCGCTCGACATCCTCACGGTCGATAACACCGCAGTCAGGATCTCCCAGATCGAACGCCTCAAAAAACTCCGAGCCGAACGCGACGAACCCGCCGTCCAGCGCTGCCTCGCCGCCATCACCGCCGCCGCCTCGGACAAAAAGAACGGCAACCTCCTCGCTCTCGCCGTGGAAGCCGCCCAGGCCCGCGCCACCCTCGGCGAAATCTCCGACGCCGTCGAAAAAGTCGCCGGTCGCTACCAGGCGGTCATCCGCTCGATCTCCGGAGTTTACGCCTCATCCTACGGACATATGGACGACATTAAACAAATTCGCACGCTCGCCGACGACTTTGAAAAACGCGAAGGCCGCCGCCCACGCATCCTCATCGCCAAAATGGGCCAGGACGGCCACGACCGCGGAGCCAAGGTCGTGGCCACCGGTTACGCCGATCTTGGATTCGATGTGGATATCGGCCCGCTCTTCCAAACCCCCGAGGAAACCGCCAAGCAGGCGGTCGAAAATGACGTCCATATCTGTGCGATGTCCAGCCTCGCCGCCGGCCACAAAACCCTCCTCCCCGCACTCGTCGCCGAACTCAAACGCCTCGGACGCCCGGACATCCTCGTCGTCGCCGGCGGAGTCATCCCCGCCCAAGATTACGAATTCCTCCGCCAAAACGGAGCCGCCGCCATCTTCGGCCCCGGCACAAAAATCCCCGAGTCCGCCAAAGAGTTGATCGAGATCCTCAACGCCCGCTCCGAGTAGGGAACCTCACGCAGTGGGATCGGAGTGTGATCGGTAACTCGCAGATGAGCGTGCTACAACTGAGGTGAGCACAAAAAGCGTTAGCAAAGAAATATGCGATGCTTTTTACTTATTGCGTTCCTACTCGGTCATGGGTCTTTGCATGCTCAGACCAATACTATTCCGCGAAATCAAAATCTCCCTCCATATGGACGTGCTGCGCTGTCTCTCCCCGG
>DYRS01000276.1 GCA_020718585.1 Chthoniobacter flavus | reverse complement strand
GGACACTGGGAACCGCTCGCCTTTCGCCGCCGCCGCGGCGGACAGCGCACTGACGAAGCCGAGCGCTACGCCCGCGAACACTCCGACGAAGCCATCCGCGCCATGAAAGACGCGGGCGTCAACTTCGTCATCACCCACTTCGACAAAGGCTTCGGCGCTGAAACTCTCGCCGCCGACCTGCCGCTCCTGCGCGATTGGGTCAGCCGCCTGCACGAAAACGACATCCGCGTCGGCGCGTACATCCGCTACGACAACCTCGTCCCCGAATCTTTTCCGCAGGCAAACGAGTGGCTTTCCAAAACCTCCTTCGGCGACTCCTCCGCCATCCTCTGGCAAAGTTACCGCCGCTCCGCCTGCCCCAGCAACAGCGACCACCTCGCCTACATCGAGTCGCTCATCCACACCGCCATCCACGACCTCAAAGTGGATTTAATTCATCTGGATGGATTCTGGATGGGCAACGAAGCCTGGGCGTGTCACTGCGACAAATGCCTCGCCGCGTTTAGCGGACACCTCGCCTCACACTACCCGACAGCGGATTCTGCCATCGAGAGATTCGGTCACGCTGACACCTCTCTCATCCGCCCGCCCGTTTACCGCCTGCCCGACAACAACCTCTCCATCATGGAGCCTGTCAAAGACCCCGCCGCGCAAGAGTGGATGGAGTGGCGCACCGAAACGCTTGCCGCCCTCGCCCGCCGCTTCCGCGAGTACATCCGCGCCCAAAATTCGGATGTCGTTTTTGAAGTCAATTCCCTCATCCCCATCGGCTACAACAATGCCTTTTACTGGGGCTTCGAGTTGCCTAAACTCATGCCGCACGTCCAAGCCCTCTGGACAGAAGATGACCACTGGGCAGGCTGGCGCGAAGACGGTGTGCTCATCTCCCGCTTGCGCGAGTTCAAAATGGGGCGCGCGCTCGGCGCAAAAGTTTTCTCGTATCAGCGCGGCAAGACCGACAAGGAATTGACTCTCTCCCTCCTGCAAAGCGCCGCCTTCAATCGCGGCGATTTGGGGATGCTCGGCTCGCCGCTCCTGGCAGAAGAACCGCTCTACGAAACCAAACGCGCCTTCACGCAATGGTACGCGCGTCACCAAAGCCGCTTCGCCCCCGTCCAATCTGCGGCAGATGTGGCGGTCTGGCGCTCGCAACGCACGCTGGCGTGCAACTCCACGTCCGCGCACCGCTCGGTCATTTTGGCGGAGCAAATTCTCATTCAAGGCAAAATTTCCTTCGACATCATTTACGACGACAACCTGAAAGATTTATCCCGCTACCGCGTTTTGGTTCTACCCAACGTGGAAATGCTCGACCCCGAACAAGTGGAACTCCTCTCGCAGTTTGTCCGCAACGGCGGCGGACTCGTCGCCACCGAACTGACCTCGCTCTACGACGAGTGGCGCCGCATCCGTCCCGACTTTGCCCTGCGGGATTTGTTTGGCAAAAACGTCCTGCTCGATTTGGGCGACAACTGGCAGAAGCCGAGCGCGACCAATAAATTTAACGCTTCCTTCACCCAAAACCCCGTCGGCAGCGGGCGCGCCGCCTACATTCCATCCATCCAAACCCGCCGCAGCGCCGACTATACGGGCGTGATCGGGGAAGAGCCTTATCGCTTCGGCACCGAGCAATGGGAGAATCCGCTCAACGCCGCCGACCTGCTCAACGCCATCCGCTGGGCGGCGGGCGGTCTGCTCGCTGCCGAAGTGGACGCCCCCGCAGGCGTGGCAGTCGAACTGCTGACGCTCCCCTCGCCCTTTGGGAGAGGGGCTGGGGGTGAGGGCGCCCTGCTCCTCCACCTGCTCAACTACCGATTAGATAAATCCATCCCCGAAACCAAAATCCGCCTGCGCCTGCCC
>DYRS01000275.1 GCA_020718585.1 Chthoniobacter flavus | reverse complement strand
TGCAGCAGCGGGGGATCCCGAAGGCCGCCGCGATGAGCCTCGCGGTCAACGGGTTCGTCAACGACCTCGTCCAGCAGTTCCCGATGGAATACTCGGTCGAGCTCAGGCGCCTGATCGACCTCGAAATGGAGGGATCGGTCGGATGAGCGCAACCACTCAGACATCCGTCGATTCCATATGGACCGGCCGCGCGGCCGCGCTCCGGGAATACGAAACCTCGCCCGCGCCCACCCGCAAGGACGAGGCATGGAGGTTCGCAAGCATCGCCGCGCTCGACCTCGCAGAGTTCGAACCGGCTCCCCCGGTCGCCGACGCCCGCCGGATCATCGCCGCATCGCGCGGACTCGAAAAAACTTCCGCCAAAATGGTTTTCGGGAACAACGATCTCATCGAGACGGACTGCGCCGGCCTGCCCCCGGGCGTCGTCCTCACCACGCTCGATGCCGCCGCTCGCGACCACCGGGACGTCTTTAATACGTTTTTCATGGCCCAGCCGGTCGAGCTCGGCTCGCACAAATTTGCCGCGCTCCACCGGGCGCGCGTCTCCGGCGGCGCGTTCCTCCATGTCCCCGCAAATACCGACGTCGCGCTGCCGGTCGAGATTTTCCACTGGGCCGAAGGCGACCGCTCATCGGTCTTCCCGCACACGCTCGTCGTCTGCGGCGAGAACAGCCGGGTCACCGTGGTGGACCGCTTCGCAAGTGCCGATGGCAAACGCGCGTTCGCATGCGGGGTCAACGACCTCCACCTTGCACCCGGTGCTCAGCTCACCTACATCGCCGTCCAGGATTGGTCGCACAACGCGCTCGCGTTCCACCTGAACTCGACGATCGTCGGCACCGGCGCGACCGCCACCTCGCTCACGCTCAACTTCGGCGGCGGCTTCGTTCGCTGCGAATCCCTGAGCCGGTTGGTCGGCGAGGGCGCACGCAGCGAGATGTATTCGATCAACCCGGTCGAGGGAACCCGCGAAATTGACCATCGCACGCTGCAGGACCACGTCGCGCCGCACGCGACAAGCGACCTCCTTTACCTCAACGCGCTCGACGACAAATCCCGCACGATCTTCGCGGGACTCATCAAGGTCCAACCCGGAGCACATGGCACAGACGCCTACCAGAAAGTCCGCAACCTCATCCTCAGCGATGACGCCGACCCAAACTCCATGCCCGGCCTCGAAATCCTCACCGACGACGTCCGCTGCTCGCATGGCGCCACCAACGGCCCGGTCAGCGAGGACGAGCTGTTCTACATGCAGGCCCGCGGGATCCCCCGCGACGCCGCACGCCGGCTCGTCGTCAACGGGTTCTTCCTCTCGCTCCTGGAAAAAATCCCCTCCCCCGCACTCCGCGACCACCTCGCCACCCTCCTCGCCCACCGCCTCGCAGTGGCATGACATTCCATAAATGCTCCCGGACGGAACTAGGTTCTTGGAGCACCACAATGCCAAAAATCACAGGCGCGCCTTCGACATCGTCACCTCCAAGGCCTCTTCCGCAGGGAAAATTTTCGGCCATCCCTGTCAGGTCATCGCCGTCGTGGTCAAGGCGGCGCAGAGCTTCTTCGCCATCCCTCTGGCTTGCCGCATTCATGAGGGGGTGATCTTCTCCAACCGCGACAAGCGCACCCTCATGGATAAGCTCATTCTCCTTTTCAAGGAGCTTGGCCCTTCCTCAGTCTCATTCAAACAAGCCGTCCATACCGTGGGCACTTACCGCTATCACTTTTGGATGATGATCGCGCCGAGGGCATGCGCCTTTGCTGCCTAGAACAGAAAACGGCACTCTCAAGTTATGCAAGATTCTGGTGTAAAGGCGGGAAATATTATACCTCCATCGGTAATGAGCAGCGCGGGCCAGTCGACACCACGCAAATAATATT
>DYRS01000274.1 GCA_020718585.1 Chthoniobacter flavus | reverse complement strand
GGGGTCGCGGTAGGGACGGAGGTTGCCCTCCGCCCCCCGCACAGATCCGTACATGCGGAACTACCGCATACGGCTCCTGCCTCGGGTCATGACGCGAAGCGTACCGTCGGGTAGGGGTGAGCCAGCTTCACCGACGGAAGGTATTTTCGGACCAGCCTGTTACACCTCGACCAGGGCATCCGGTGCTTGTGACTGCGCCGCATCAGGGACTGCCGCCAGGCGCGGGTGACTTCCGCTCGGAAGCCGTCCAGGCGTTTGAGATTGCCCGGCACCGCGTGGTAGTTGAAGTAGCCCCGCAGAACGCGGCCTAGCCAATGTCCTTGTTCCGGAATTGGCGCTTGGCGCTGGTCCCTCAGGCGCTCCCGAATGGCCGTCAGCGTCGCCCGCATCCGCTTCTTGACGGTCAGGCGGACGATGGCGAATCGGCCCTTTCGGGTCGTGCCGCAGATGTGCGTGAAGCCGAGAAAATCGAACGTCTCCGGCTTTCCCAATCCCTGGCGTTTCCGGTTAGAAGCAGCATAGCGGCCAAACTCGATCAGCCGCGTCTTCTCCGGATGCAGTTCCAACCCGAAGTGCTTAAGGCGTTCCCGCAGGTCCGCTAGGAACCTGCGCGCCTGCGCCTCGTGCTGGAATCCGTACACGCTATCGTCGGCATAGCGGACCAGAATGACCTGGCCGCACGCGTGCCGTCGGCGCCATTGGTGCGCCCATAGGTCGTGAACGTAGTGCAGGTAGATATTCGCCAGTAACGGCGAGATCACCGCACCTTGCGGCGTGCCCCGGTCGCCGGGAACCCGCCGTCCTTGTTCGTCGATGAAGCCTGCCTTCAGCCAGTTGCGGACCAGTCGGAGTATCCGCCGGTCCCCGATCCGGTGTTCCAGGAATCGCATCATCCACCCGTGGTCGAGCATGTCGAAGAACGAGCGGATATCCGCGTCGAGCACCCAGTTGACCGGCCGGCTGTCGATGGCGACATACAGCGCGTCCAGCGCTTGGTGTTGGCTCCTGCCGGGCCGAAAGCCATAAGAGAACCCCATAAAGTCCGTTTCGTAGACCGCGTTCAGGACGGTGACGACCGCCTGCTGCACGATCTTGTCTTCCAGCGCGGCGATCCCCAGCGGGCGCATGCGGCCGTCCGCCTTGGGGATGTAGATCCGCCGCGACGGCGTGGCTCGATACGCACTGGTATGAATCCGCCGGTGCAAGTCGTCCACCCGACTGGCAAGGCCCTCCTCGTAGCTTGTCCAAGTCACGCCGTCCACACCCGCCGCCGCCTCCCGACGCAGCGCAGAGAAGCTCTCCGTCAGGAGGGTTGGAGTAATGTGGTGCAGCCGTGCCGTGAACTGTGCCCGCCGATCCCGGCGGGCCGCTTCGCGTACGCCTTCAAGGCCCATCGACACGCAACCCCGGCTCTGTGTCCGGTGCGTGGGCGCCTCTCCCGCGTTCCCCTCGGCTACGCCCCTTCCCTCCGCTGCCTCCGCAGGGTGTGCCCCCTGGTTCGGCAGGTTCTTCGGTACTATGGGCGTATCCGACTTCTCATCCGCGTCGATGGCAGGATTACGGCGTTGCCTTCCCTGCCCCACCCGGTCTTGGCCGGGTGCGGATGAGACCTCCCAGGTCCTGTGCAAAAGGCTTCCCGGCATGCTCAGGGTCTCCGACCGCGCGGGATCGTCTGCGAACTTGCGATTAACGCCCGCAGCCGTGTAGCCTTCCGCCTGTCTGTACAACGTCGGCATCCCGGAGTTCTGATTTCGCGGCTCAATGGCTGGCCTGCCGGTCTCCCCTGTCAACGCTTGGAGCTACGCCTCACGGCCTAACCCCCATGACTCGGGGCCGAAAACGCATCGCCATTGCTATTTCGTATCGAACTTTCATCGACTACCTCTTGCCAGTTTGTCCTGGCGCATC
>DYRS01000273.1 GCA_020718585.1 Chthoniobacter flavus | reverse complement strand
CGGGACGTGTCAACGGTTTTGAGACAGCGACAGGTCGAATTTACTGAACAGCAGGTTCCTTCTCTGCGGGCTGGTTCTTCGGCGGGTTGATCCAGGCGGCAGACGGCAGTACGGGTGGCGTCGGCGGCTTGCGGACGAAACGTTCCGGATGGGCCTCATAGGCGGCGGAGAGGACGCACTGGCGCTGGGCGAGCAGGTCGGCGGCGAGGCCGTAGTGGACGCTCTCCGGGGTAAGCAGGCCGATGCCGGAGTGCCGATGCTCGGTGTTGTACCAGGGGAAGAAGCTCCGGCAGAAGGAGCGGGCGTCCTGGATCGAGCCGAAACTGCCGGGGAAGTCGGGACGGTACTTGAGGGTGCGGAAGTGGCTCTCGGAGAAGGGATTGTCGTCGGAGACGTGAGGGCGACTATGTGTCTTCGTGACACCGAGATCCGCGAGGAGCATTGCCACGGCCTTGGACTTCATCGACGTGCCGCGATCGGCGTGGAGGGTGAGCTGGCCGGGAGGAATGCCCTGCTTGGCGCAGGTCTGGTCGATGAGCTGATTGGCGAGGGTGGCGGACTCGCAGTCGGCCACCATCCAGCCCACCACGTAGCGGCTGAAAATATCGATGATCACGTAGAGGTAGAAGTACGTCCATTTCGCCGGGCCGAGCAGCTTGGTGATGTCCCAGCTCCAGACCTCGTTAGGTGCCAGGGCGAGGAGCTCGGGCTTCTTGTAGGCGGGGTGGCGCAGCTGGTCGCGACGTTCACGGACTTCCTGGGCGTCCTCGAGGATGCGGTACATCGTGCGAGGCGAGCAGAGGTAGGTGCCCTGGTCAAGGAGCGTAGCCCAGACCTCTGCGGGCGCCTTGTCGACGAATGGCTCGCAGTGGAGTGTGTCCAGGACGACCTGGCGCTCGGCGGTGCTGAGCGCGCGTTCGGGGGTGGGACGCTCTCTGGCCGGCGCCTTCGGTTGCAGGCCGCGATAGAACGAGGCACGGGGCAGGCCCAGCGCATCGCAGGCACGGGCCGTCCCGACGGCCGGGGAGAGATCGTTGACGGCGGGCATCAGTCGCTGCCTTCGTTCTTCGGGTCGCTCAGCGGCACACCCAGGAGCTGCGAGACTTTTTTTTGGACGTCGATGATGATCTCGGCCATGCGCAGGCGCTTCTCGAGCCTCAGCTTCTCGCGCTCGAGCTCGGCTACACGTGTGGCCATGGCGTCGACGACCTTCTGTTTGCGTCCGCGTTTCCTGGGAGCGAGCCCGGCGACAGTGGCCAGTTCCCGCTGGCGCCGCCATTCCGTCAGGTGGGAGGAGAACAGGCCCTCCCGTCGGAGCAAGACGCCCATCGCACCGAGCGCCGAGCACCCATCGGCCTCTTCGAGGATCCGTTTCTTGTACTCGGCCGTGAAGGTCCGGCGCTTCGGACGATCCGTCGGGACCTCAGGGTCGGGAGGCGGTGCGGCGGGACCCTTGGGCGGGGGGGGCGGCGCGGCCGTCGTGGGGGCCGAGCTGCGCTCCGGCTCCCTCCGGTCGCCTACGCTCCGCTCGGCCCCCACGACGGGGTCAGGCACGGCCCTGGGCAGCTGTCTCTGTACCTTGCTCATTCGTCATCTTTCCCCGCCCTCGTTCTACAGTAATTGCCGGTGGGGTCGGTGTCTCACGCACGTTGGCACAGAGGGGCGTCGCTCATCGGGCGGCGGTAGACAGTTCGGCAGGGGGTCTTCCCGTCCTAGGATGGCTCGCGCCCAGGTTCTGCTAAACCCCTCTCAAACACCGGATGGAGGGAGGCTGAATGCCGATCGATGTCCAGCCGCCGCGCATAAGCACAAGTGATACTCCCAGAAAGATCCTCGCCGCTGACTTCGAGACCGGCGGCGAACTCCCCATCCGAGGAGGCTGGGGCTACTCGCCCGAGGATGCCGTCAT
>DYRS01000086.1 GCA_020718585.1 Chthoniobacter flavus | reverse complement strand
GCTTTGACCACTCCCGGTTGACGTCTGCGGCCCCTGCGGATTACAATCCGCTCCATGACGACATACATATACGAAACCGTGCCGGCGAAGAATGGAGCTTCCGTCCGACGCTACGAGATCAGGCAGAGCATGAAGGATGCGGCACTGACGAGGCATCCGGAGACTGGAGAAACAATCCGCCGGGTGGTATCCGGCGGGTTTGGGATCCTGAAATCCAAAAGCCCGGCTCCGCGCGCCGCCGCTCGCTCCGGCGGCCACGAATGCTGCGGCGGCGGGTGCGCCTGCCATTAGGTTCCGTCAAGAAATGAAGGCGGGCAAGATGGCGCAGGAGTTTTGGCCTCTGGCAAGGCGCGACGAAGGAGCATAGCCCAAGCCTCTGTGACTGAAGAGCAACGCCGCCAGAGACCAAAAGAACAAGCCAGGTTGATACCTTGGTTTGCTGACGGCTCCTCAGCCCGGATGCCGGGCGGGGTAGACACCGCGCTCCGGGAGTGTGCGGCTCATGCGGCGGGGAAAGGGATTTTTTTGGGGGAGATGCTCGACCGGCTCGGGCGGTCGAGTTTCTGTTTTTCGGCGCTGCTGCTGGCGGTTCCATTTGTGCAGCCGTTTTCCCTAGGTCCGCTGACGATGGTTGCCGGGCTGACATTTTTGGCAGTCGGCTGGCAGATGGGCCGGGGGCTGGCGCGGCCGGTCCTACCGGATCGGGCTGCGCGCCTGCGCATTCATGGCAGGGGGTGGCTGGCGGTGCTCCGGTTCTGCGCACGCCTGCTTGTGGTCTGCCGGAAAATCACCCGCCCGCGCCTCGAAGCGTGGGTCTCGGGCACATGGGGCGACCGTTTCGTCGGTTGGCTGATCTTTGTCGGCGGCGGGCTCCTCGCGCTACCCGCCGCGAACCTCCCTTTTAACAACACGCTTCCGGCACTGATGATCATCTTCGCATGCGTCGCATGGCTTGAGCGCGACGGGCTGATGGCGGTGGTCTCGCTGGCATGGGGAGTCGCGACCGTGATCTACTTCGCCGCCATCGGGGTGGCCCTGTTTTTTTTCGGCTCGCAGGTCTGGACGTGGATCGCGCGCTGGTCGCCGCTCTGAACTTACCGACGGAATTTCGGCGCCCACGTCGGCCTGCGGACCCCTGCGGCGACAAAGGCCGCACCGAGGAGGATCAGAAAGAGCGAGAGAAATTGGCCGCGGGTGAGCGCGAACGTGAGCGGGGCGTCGGGCTCGCGGAACGTCTCGCCCGCGATCCGGAGGAATGCGTAGGCGATGAAGAAGACTCCGGTGAGCACACCGTTCGGCAGCCGAAACCGGGTGCGCAGCGTCCAGAGCAGGAGGAAAAGCACCGCGCCCTCGAGGAATGCCTCGTAGATCTGCGACGGATGCCGCGGCGAGAGCGTGCCGGCGAGTTGATCGCGGAGGGCTGGCGAGAGGCGGACGCCGTCAACGATATCTCCGACCGACTCCCAGCGCGGGTTGATCGTTCGGGCCTCGGCGAGTGCGAGTTCGACCGTCTCGGGCGGCGCATCATGAAGTTCCTTGGGAAACTGGACCGCCCATACGACGCTCGTCACGCGACCGTAAAGCTCACCGTTAACGAAGTTCGCACAGCGTCCGAAGAACAGCCCGACCGGGGCGGTGACGACCAGGTTGTCCCCGATGTTCAGCCACGGCACCCGCTTCATCCGCGAATACACAAACGTAAAGACCACGATCCCGAGCATCCCCCCGTGGCTCGACATCCCGCCATCCCAGAATTTGAAAACGACGAGCGGGTTCGCAGCGAACGTATGCCAGTCGTAAAAAACCATGTATCCGAGCCTTCCGCCAACGATCACCCCGAAGAGCGCGACGCCGGTGATGAAGTCCCCCACCCGCTCGGGCGCGAGATCGGAATATCCGGCGCGCGCCAGCCGCATGAACAGCCAGTAGCCGGCCGCGAACGCCGCGACATACGCCAGCCCATACCATCGCAGCCCAATCCCGTTCCCGACCTCCAGCAGAAACGGACTCAAATCGTGGATGTAATACCCGAGGATCACAGCCGCAGAAGATCGTGTTCCGCTCTCGTTCTGACAATCCGAATCGCAGCACCCGCCCGACTTCTCTCGACAGACACCTTGGCGAGGCGTCTACCGGATGAAGTGCGCGCTCACGCGCGGAGCTCCCGGCAGGGCCGGTTCCGATGAAACCGCTTGCTGTGGCCCAGACGGCCCGGCAACTCATCCCTACCATCGCTTGTGTCCGGGCCAGCGGGACGCAGCTCAAATCGTCACAATCGAGAACAACTCCGATGAGGCCATCCCAGACGGTTTTGAGGAACCATCCCGCCGAGCCGGTCCGCTAGGCATACATGGCGCGTTCGGGGTGTTTTTGATGCGGGACCTTAGAATCACGCCATAAGGCACGTAGAGTTCGTGACGCATCGACCGGACGATTTTCTTGACGCTCTTTACCATCCATCCGAAGCGAGCCGCATCTTGGAACATCAAACTTGGGCTAGAACTTCGCAGAGAAAACTTCGAGCGGACCACGGAGGTCCGATCAATTCCCGCCGAACTCATCCTGCGTGATAGCATCACCAGCCCGCGCCCGCATTATCCGGGTTAGCGAATGCCATCTCAGATCGCTCAGGCGGGCCGCTTCGCCAGGTATTCCAGATTGCCCTCGAGCAGAGTTTCTCCGGGATCGCGTTGAAGTTTTGCTAGTCAAGCAAACAGTCAACCTTCGACCGGCGCGCCCGGTCGCTCTCCAAAAATTGCCGAGCCGACACGGACGATGGTCGCGCCCTCGGCGACTGCAGTCGCGTAGTCTCCGCTCATGCCCATCGAGAGCTCGGGAAGCGGGGAGCCTGCGTGCTGTTCCATCTCGTCACGGAGGTTTCTCAGCGCGGCGAAGACCGGGCGCGCGGATTCCGGATCCTCCGAATACGGTGCCATCGTCATGAGGCCGGCGACCCGGAGATGCGGCAGCACCAGCAGCGCGGGTAGCGCGGCGCGAATTTCCTCCGGCCCGAACCCGAACTTCGTATTCTCGCCCGAGACGTTGACCTCGAGGAGCACGCGCGGGTGCAACCCGCATTCTCCAGCGATCCGGTCGATCTGCCGGGCGAGGTCCGCAGAGTCAACGCTGTGGAAAAGCGCAAAATGCGGGAGCAGCCTGCGGATCTTGTTCGTCTGGAGGTGGCCGATAAAATGCCATTCGATCCCGGACGGCAGGAGCGGGATTTTTTCGAGTGCCTCCTGCGCCCGGCTCTCTCCGAACGCGGGCTGTCCGGCATCGGACGCGATGCGCACGAACTCCGCAGGATGCGTCTTCGAGACGGCCACCAGCCGGACGGTCGCCGGGTCGCGGCCCGCGCGCACGGCAGCGGCGCGGATGCTGGCGCGGACGGCCTCGAGGTTTTGTTCGACGGGATGCATAAGAAAAACTGTTCTGGCAATCGGCGGCGGCATTAGATTATCTTATCCGCTGGAAGTCGAATGCAAATCCAAACGTTCAAGGTATTCTGCGATCTCGCGGCTTCGAAGAGTTTTTCGAAGGCGGCCGAGCACAACGGGATCACCCAGAGCGCGGTGAGCCAGCAGGTCCGCGCGATCGAGGAGCAGTTTCAGGTGCGGCTGATCGTCCGCGGGCGGTGCGCGTTCCGCCTGACGCTTGAGGGCCATGCGTTTCTGGCGTCGAGCCGCGAGATCATGGGTGCCTACGGGGATCTGGGGGCGCGGATGCGCAAGCTTCAGGAAGTCATTTCCGGCGAGCTGAGGATCGCGACGATCTTTAGCATCGGGCTGCACGAGCTGCCTCCGTATCTGAAGCGGTTCCGGCGGGAGTTCCCGCTGGTGGATGTGAAGATGGATTACCGGCGGTCGGCGCAGGTGTATGCGGCGATCCAGGAAAACCGTGCGGACGTCGGGCTCGTCGCCTACCCGACCTCGAAGCGGGGGATCACCGCCTCGGTTTTCTGGCGCGACCGGCTGGTCGTGATCTGCGCGCCGAGCCATCCGCTCGCCCCGCGCAGGAAGATCGCGCTCGGCGATCTGGGCGGGGAGAAATTTATCGCCTTTGAGCCGGATCTTCCGACCCGGCGGGAGGTGGACCGCCAGCTCAGGATGGCGGGGGCGCGGGTGAAGGTGGCCTTCGAATTCGACAACATCGAGACCGTGAAGCGTGCGGTCGAGATCGAGAGCGCGATATCAATCGTCCCGCGCACGGCGGTGCGCGCGGAGGTCGAGAACGGCCAGCTCGCGTGCATTGAGCTCTCCGACGCCGAGATGTGGCGTCCGCTCGGAACCCTCGTCAAAAAGTCGTCGGCCGGCACGCCCGCGCAGCGCGAGTTTCTCGGCCTGCTGGAAAAAACCGATCTCGGCGGTGAGGGCAGCGACTTTGATCCGCAGCGATCAAAGTCCTCCCGCGGCAGGATCACACACCACAAACAATCATGAAAACACCGGCAATCGGCATCATCGGCGGCAGCGGACTTTACGAAATCGAAGGGTTCTCGGACATGCAGGAAATCGCGATCGCCACTCCGTTTGGAGATCCTTCGGACGTCATCGTCGGCGGCACGCTCCACGGGCGGCAGGTATATTTCCTGCCCCGGCACGGGCGCGGACACCGGATCGCGCCCCACGAGATCAACCACCGGGCGAATATCTGGGCGCTGCGGTCGCTCGGCGTCCGATGGATCATCTGCGTCACCGCCGTCGGCAGCCTCCAGGAAAAATACCGTCCGCGCGACATCGTTCTCCCCGACCAGTATTTCGACCGCACGAGCCGCAGGGAGTTCCACACGTTCTTTGGCAGCGGGATCATCGCGCACGTCGGGTTCGGTGACCCGGTGAGCGGGGGGATGCGCAAGATCCTCGCCGACTCGTGCGCGGCAGCCGGTCGGACCTGCCACGACGGCGGGACGTATGTGAACATGGACGGCCCCGCATTTTCCACGCGCGCGGAGTCGAACGCAAACCGGCAGCTCGGGTTCGACGTCATCGGGATGACAAACCTTCCGGAGGCAAAGCTCGCCCGCGAGGCGGAGATCGCGCTGGCGACGCTCGCGATGATCACCGACTACGACTGCTGGAAACACGACGAGGAACCGGTCTCGGCAGATTCCGTCATCGCGCACCTCCACGCAAACGTCGCCGCTGCGAAGGAGATCCTCTCGCTCGCGATCCCGAAAATTCCCGCCAACCCGGATTGGCCGGAACATACCTGCCTCGACTCCGCGCTCATCACCCCACGGGAACACTGGCCAGCAGAAACTTTGAAAAAACTTGGTGTGATTTTGGAGCGGATTGTGCAATAGGTCTCCTGATTCACATCAAAAAAAATGAACTCCCGCACATGGCTCATCGTTCCGGTTGTTGTCGGACTGGTTGGCGTATCCTGCCAATCCGCCCTCACGCAATACTCTGCGCAGCAGCCGCAGGTGATCTCGCCCTCGCCGTCCGACCCGGCGAAATCGGCGGCGTCTCCCGCAGCGCCCGAGACCGGCTACCCGTCCGCGCCGATGCAGGCACCGGTGGCCGAGGCGCAAACCGGACCCGTTCGCATGAGCTACACCGCGTGCAATGTGGACGGACCGTTCATCGCGCTGACGTTTGACGACGGACCGAGCGAGAAGCTCACACCCAAGCTGCTCGACATCCTCAAGGAGAAGGAGGTGAAGGCGACATTTTTTGTGATCGGCCAATGCGTCGAAGCGAATCCCGACGTGCTCAAGCGCGCCTCCGACGAGGGACACGAAATCGGCAACCATACCTGGAACCACAAGTCGTTCCAAAGAATGGGTGCGGACGGAATCGCCTCGGAGGTGAACCGCACGAACGACGCGATAATGGCCGTGACGGGCAAAAAGCCGACGACCCTGCGTCCGCCCTACGGCGCGACTAATGCGGGGATCAACAAGCGTCTGAACGAGGAATTCGGGCTCAAGGTGATCATGTGGGACGTTGACCCGCTCGACTGGAAAATTCGGAATTCCGACCACGTCACCAGCGAGATCATCAAGGGCACGAAGGCGGGCTCGATCGTTCTCTCCCACGACATCCACCTGACGACGGTCAATGCAATGGCGGCGACGATTGACGCGCTGAAGGAAAAGGGATTCCAATTCGTGACCGTATCCGAGCTGATCGCGATGGACCGTCCGCAGCTCGCCGCCAAAACTGATCCCAAGCGGCGGAAGTAAGTCTCGTACCTGCATTTCTCCGGGCAGCAGCCCTCCATCAATACCATGACAGACACGCAGCCGCCGGATTCCGGGTTTTCCGGGATGGATCTCGCCAAATGTTTTTTGCCCGATTGGGCGAAGGCCGCCGACGCAACGCCGGCGAAGACCATCGAACGCTTCGGGCGCGACGCCGAGCGTCCGCCCGGAAGATTCGACGACCGGGGACCGCGCTCGCCGGGCCGCGACCGCCGCGACGGTGGCCGTCCACAGGGCCGCGGAAGGCAGGATGGTGGGCGGCGCGACGCGCGCGGGCCGCGCGATGCCAGGGGCGGACGCCCCGACTCGCGGCGAGATTTTCATGAGGAGCGTCGGTCGGAACCTCTTCCGGTGCTGCGCGGGTGGACGGCCTCGTTGGTGCCGGATCCGCGCGGGGTGGAGGGGCTTGCGCGACAGATCAAAAGCGGCGGCAAGGCATATCCGATTTTCGACCTCGCTCTGCTGATCCTCGAAAAGTCGGAGCGCTACCGGTTCGAACTCCGCCGGGAATCCGACCAGGCGACCCCGCTTTTCCGCCTGAGCCTCGACGGAAGCCTGTGGACCAGCGAGAAGGATGCCGCGCGGCATGCGCTCGCCCGCCATCTCGAAAAGTTTTACCGTCGCGAGCGGGTGACAGTTGATCCGCCAAAGGGATCGTTTTCGTGCGTCGCGGTCTGTGGCGACACCGTCCTGGGCCCTCCGAACCATCACAACTACCAGACCCGCCTGCGCGAGGTCCATGCGGCTGGATTCCGCAACATGCCGTTCGAGGCGTTCAGGAGCCGGGTTCGGATGGTTAAAGATCTGGATTTTATCGAGAAATGGAAATCCGAGCAGAGCTCGAAAGACGAGTTCTATGCGGCGGAATCCCCCGAGGGTTCGGAGCCGGTCAAGTTTGCCGACATGGCGGCGGTTGCGGAGGATTTTGCGACCCGGCATGCGCCCGCGCTGATCGCGCCCGCCGCGAGCCCGCTCGAAGTTTCGGGCGTCGCCGCAACCGGCGGCTCAGCGCCAGTCGTCCGCCAGCTTGCCATGAACGCGGTTTCCGAGCTCCGCCGGTTCCCGCTCCCGCTCGCGCACATCCTCGGCCAGGGGTTCGCCTCCGCCGGGCTCCAGATATTCAAAGCCCACGCAAACCTCACCTACGTCGGAGTCGCCCGCCCGAGGTTCCTCGACCGCGACGCCACGCCGGTTGCGGACGGTCTGGCAGAGATCCTGAACTATCTCGAATCTCATCCGCCCGCCCCGCGCCCGGAGCAGTGGAAAGCGCTCCTCGCCCTGCGCACGACGCCCGAAGGCGAGGCAGCACGCGAATCCACCCTCGCCTCCGACCTCGCATGGCTCATCCACCAGGGCCATGTGATGGATTACGCAAAGCGCGGTCTCGAAGCCGTGCGCAAACCAAATCCGCCCCGCGACCCCGCTGCGTCCGAAAGAAAAAAATCCGGAGCAAAAGCCGCATCGGCCTCAGCCCGAAGCGGTCGGCATCCGACCGGGCAAACGGAAGAAAACTCTCCCGATGCGGTCCCGAAAGAGACCGCCCACACCCCGTCGTCACCAGACTGTGGGGGGCTTGCCGAACTGCCGTAGCGAATTCCTGATTTGGCTTCGGCGGTTGTTTGCTTTTTTCCACACTCCTCAATGAGTGGGGGAAGGAAAAACTGTTCACCTTCCGGCCGAAGGGATATGCTGGCCGACATCATGAATCCATCCCTGCTCCCCGATGACGATTTCTACCCACTGATCGAGGCCCGGCATTGCGATCCGTTCAGAATCCTCGGCATCCGCGAGTCCGACGGACGCTGGATCGCGCGTGTTCTGCGTCCAGATGCCGCCAAGGTCGCGGTCGCGGCGGAGGACGGACGCAAATTCGAGCTCGAGCGCAAGCACGACTCCGGGCTTTTCGAGGCGGTTCTTCCCGACGTGAACGGGGGGTTCGGATACACGATCGAGTTCACCGCGCACGACGGGGCGACGTGGCGGGCGCACGACCCGTATTCGTTCGGCCCCGTGCTCGGCGAGATGGACATCTACCTTTTCAACGAAGGCACGCACTACGACGTCTATAAAAAGCTCGGCGCGCATGTGATGGAGATCGGAGGCGTGCAAGGCGTCCACTTCGCGGTCTGGGCACCGTCAGCCCAGCGGGTCAGCGTTGCCGGAGATTTTGGCGGGTGGGACGGTCGGCTCTACCCGATGCGCAAGATGGTTCCCGCCGGGGTCTGGGAAATTTTCATCCCGGGCGTCCGTGAGGGCGCGCATTACAAATTTGAGATCCGCGGTCCGCACGGTGAGGTTTTTCTGAAGACCGATCCCTATGCGTTTTTTGCGCAACACGGGACCGAGACCGGCTGCATGGTTTTTGACCTCGGGCGGTTTGGATGGGAGGATGGCGAGTGGATGGAGAAGCGTGCGAAGCGGGACCCGTATGCGACACCGATGAGCATCTACGAGGTCCATCTCGGGTCATGGCAGAAGATCCCCGAGGAGGGGAACCGGAGCCTGAGCTACCTCGAGCTCGGCGACCGCCTGATCCCGTATGTCAAGGAACTCGGCTTCACCCACATCGAGCTGATGCCGGTCATGGAGCATCCGTTCGACGGCTCGTGGGGCTACCAAGTCGTGAACTACTACGCGCCGAGCAGCCGGTTCGGAAACCCCGACGAGTTCCGGCATTTTGTGGACCGTTGCCACCGCGAAGGGATCGGGGTCATCCTCGACTGGGTGCCGGGACATTTCCCGAAGGACGCCCACGGGCTCGCGCGCTTCGACGGATCCTGCCTCTACGAGCACGAGGACCCGCGCCTCGGCGAGCACATGGACTGGGGGACGCTCATCTTCAACTACGGGCGCAATGAGGTGAAAAACTTCCTGATCGGAAACGCGCTGTTCTGGATGGACGAGTATCATATTGACGGGATGCGGGTGGACGCGGTCGCCTCGATGCTCTACCTCGACTACTCGAGGAAGCCCGGCGAGTGGATTCCGAACTGCTTCGGCGGACGCGAGAACCTCGATGCGATCAATTTCCTCAAGCAGTGCAACGAGGTCTGCTACGGCCGATTCCCCGGCATCACGATGATCGCGGAGGAATCCACCGCATGGCCGGGCGTCTCGCGCCCGACCTACACCGGAGGGCTCGGGTTCGGGTTCAAATGGAACATGGGCTGGATGAACGACAGCCTGCGCTACATCAGCAAGGATCCGATCC
>DYRS01000272.1 GCA_020718585.1 Chthoniobacter flavus | reverse complement strand
GGTTCCTTTCGGCCTTCGCTGATGCAGCTCGGCGTTCACTCTCGCGTCTAGCTTCGGCCGCCCTCCCTTGGCGTTCCCTTTCTCGGGCTACCGTCGTCTCCTGCTCGGCGTGACGCTGCCTTTCCGCTCTCGCCCTCGCCGGGTCCTCCGCTACCCGCGAAACAGAGGGCCCAAGGTGCATTTCAATGGAACGGTCATACTCGGTTCTCTTCGCATCGTCGACAAGGACGTCGTGCGCTTCCTTTAGCACCGATTTTCGCGAAGCCTGATTCCCGCGAAAACAACCCATCGAGGGCAGGCTAAAGTCGCTGCCAGCGCGGGTTGGCGAACGGCCCGACCCAGCGGATCTTATACTTAGTGGCGGTAACTAATCCTGGCATGTGACATTAGAGCCGCGTCATGGCTTCGATGGAGTGGTTGATCGCAGCGCCCGATGTCGCATCAAAGGCGCATGATCAGCTGGTTTCGCGCGTGTTCCGCGGTTTGCGGGCCAGTGTGGTGCCGTTCTTGGGCGTGATTTTAAGATCTCAGATGCTGGCAATGGATACGCCATATGGTATAAGGATACATGCATGACGCCTCTGACTTCCTCCACCCCAAGACCGAGTGGCAGCGGCGCTACGAGGCCCTCCGTGCCTCTTTCGTGGAACGCCTGCCCGCTCAAGCCGTCGGCGCACGGTTCGGCTACTCCACGGGCTACGTGCACCTCCTGCGCCACCTCTACCGCAAGGGCAAGGTCGACTTCTCCGAACTCCCGCAGCAGGGGCGCCGCTATCGGGTTCCCACTCCCGTCCGCAAGAAGATCTGCTCCTGGCGCCGCGAGCGCCTTTCCGCCGGCGAGATCGCCCAGCTCCTCTGCGAGGAGGGGTCCGAGATCAGCGTTCGCACCGTCGAGAGGGTCTTGGCCGAGGAGGGCTTCCCGAAGCTGCCCCGTCGTCTCGGCCTGAAGGTCTCCTTGACCGTCAAGGGCGCCTCCGTGCCCGAGGCATCTCGGGCCATCGCCTTGGCTGACCTGGACGGTAAACGGTTCGAGTCGGCTGCGGCCGGTGTCTTCATGTTCGCCCCGTTCCTGTCGCAGCTCGGGATCCTGGACGTCGCCCGGGAGGCAGGGCTTCCGGGTAGCCAGGTCATCCCCGCCAGCTGCTACCTGCTCTCGTTCCTGGCCCTCAAGCTCCTCGGCACGGAGCGCTACGCCCACGTGGGGGACCACTCCTTCGACCCCGGCCTCGGCCTATTCGCCGGCCTGAACGTCCTACCGAAGGTCACTGCCTTCTCGAGCTACTCCTACAGCCTGGATCCGGTTCACATCCAGAAACTGCAAGCGGCCTTCGTGAACCGGGCCGCCAAGCTCGGCCTCTACGAGGGCCGCGTCGTCAACCTCGACTTCCACACCGTCCCGCACTACGGCGATGAGTCCGTGCTCGAGAAGCACTGGGCCGGCGCCCGCGGAAAAGTCATGAAGGGCGCCTTGACCCTCTTCGCGCAGGACGCCGACTCCAAGCTTCTCCTCTACACCGCCGCCGACATCCAGCGATCCGAGGCCGATGACCAGGTGACCGAGTTCCTCTCGTTCTGGCGCCGCGTCCGTCGGGGAGTGGCCCCTACCTTCGTGTTCGACTCCCGCTTCACGAGCTACCCCAAGCTCTCCGAACTCAACGACGCGGATGTCCGGTTCATAACGCTCCGCCGCCGCGGCGAGACCCTGATCAAGAACGTCGAGTCGCTCCAGGGGTGGAAGCGGATCCACATTCCGCACGAAAAGCGGAAGTTCCCGAACCCCGAGGTCCACGAGTCCACGATCACCCTGCGGGGCTACGAGGGTTCCCTACGCCAGGTGATCGTCCGGGGTAACGGGCACGAGAAGCCCGCCTTCCTCATAACCAACGACCTCGAGTCCCCGGTCGAGCTCCTCGTCGGCAACT
>DYRS01000271.1 GCA_020718585.1 Chthoniobacter flavus | reverse complement strand
CCGCTGGGCAGCCGACTGCGCGTCCGGCTGGTCCATGAGCCGCTCACTCCTCAGGAACTGCGCGACCACCTGCTGCACCGGCTCAACGTCGCAGGCAACGCCAACCTCATGACCGCCGAACTCGTCCAGACCCTCTGCGAGCACGCCGCCGGCAACCTGCGCATCCTGATGACCATGGCTGCCGAGTTGCTGGACGCCGCGGTCCAGCGGGAGACCTCGCAGATCGACGAGAAGCTGTACTTCGAGATCTTCGCCGTCCCCCAGCTCGACTCGGCCCGCTCCCGCAACGCCAAGAACCCCACCGCCGGCCCGGGGCAGGCAGCGCTGGCGCTGGGTCGCCAACCGGCGACGGCCGCTGCCACCGGAGCACGCCGGTGAGCCTTTTGCCCTACCTTCCGGCCGCCGAGCTTGGCTCCTGCCCCGAGGAACGGCGCTGGCTCATCGAGGGCCTCTGGGCCGACCAAGCCGTCGGGGTCCTCGGCGGGGAACCCAAGTGCTGCAAGTCGTTTCTCGCCTTGGACATGGCCGTCGCCGTCGCCGGGGGCTCCCCGTGCCTGCGACGCTATCCCGTCCAGCGCCCGGGGCGGGTCCTGCTCTTCGCCGCCGAGGACGCCCTGCATGTCGTCCGACAGCGTATCGTCGGCATCTGCACGGTCATAGGTCGCCGCATCGAAGACCTCGACCTCCAAGTGATCACCGCTCCGGCGCTCCGTCTGGACCTCGAAGCCGACCGTCAACGCCTCGACCGAACCGTCGCTGCCCTCCGGCCGAAGATGCTTGTCCTCGATCCCTTCGTCCGCCTCCATCGGATCGACGAGAACGCGTCCGGTGACGTTGCTCCCCTGCTGGCCTTCCTCCGAACTCTCCAGCGCACGTATGAACTCGCCGTCGTCATCGTACACCATGCGAGGAAGGGCGCGGCCACACAACGGGCGGGTCAGGCATTGCGCGGCTCCTCTGAATTCCATGCGTGGGGAGATTCGAATCTCTACTTGAGAAGGACCGAAGAACACATCCAGTTGACCATCGAACACAGGGCAGCGCCATCGCCGAACGAACCGATCCATCTCACACTCCGTGCGGATGGGGAACGTCTCGCTCTGCAGATCGCCGAGGCGGGGGCCCACGCAGCCACCAAGGTCGATGTCGAGACGCTGGAGACGAAGGTCACTCAGATCCTGGCCAATGCGGACCGACCGCTGGCGATTGCTCAGCTACGTGGCCTCTGCAAAGTCCGAATGGCCACACTCTGCAGCGCCATGGTGAAGCTCACCGAACAGGGTCACGTCGTACGATCCGATGCCGGCTACGCGATCGCACCCGCAACCACACACTGAAAAGCCCCCTCTTACCCGTTTCCCTTACCCGCACACCCTTACGGTCTCCGGGTAAGGGAAACCGGAAACCGACCACGATGCGGCCACCCAAGGGCCCCGGGCGGGGGTTGCAGCACGGCAGCCGAAGGCAGCCGGCTGCACCCCAGAGCCAGGGGTTGCCCCCGGCAGGGCCTTGCGACCATCGGAAAGCTTGATCGCGGGGCCATCAAAGAGCGCGATCACGCTCAGCGCCATTTGTGACGAACCATCCCGCCGATTCTGTGACGAACCATCCCGCCGGTTTTTATGACAAACCATTCTGCGCGTTACACCGAACCATCGGCAGGATTTTTGCTCCGAACCATCGGCAGCTTTACATCCAGCATCGAGATGACGATGCGCTACGCGCACCTCGCCCGGCCCCACATCGAGGATTCGGTCCTGGTCCTGGATCCAAAGTTGCAATTTAGTTGCAATCGCCCTGAGCAGGCTTCATGAGAAAACGCCCCGTGACCTCCAGGGGCGTCCTTGTAACTACTTGATTCCGAAGGGGTTGTTTTGGCGGAGAGACGGGGATTCGAACCCCGGTTACCTTGCGGTAAACACGCTTTC
>DYRS01000270.1 GCA_020718585.1 Chthoniobacter flavus | reverse complement strand
ACACGCCACCCCGTCCGCTCGCACGCCTGCCCCAGCGTGTGCAAAAACATCTCGCTAAACCCCGCCAGCAAATTCCATCCGCTCTTTTCTCGGCATGGGCGAATCCGATCAGATTTGTACTCGAATGTCAATAGGCAAGGACTGACCCCTTTGCCGCGGATGTTGTGGAGCTGCAGGAGATCAATGTGCCCGGTCCCGAGGCGCGCAAGCGCGGCGTCGGTTGCGCGGCAGAGGGCGGCGGGCCAGTTTTTCCGCAGGCGGGGAGTATTGCGGAATTGTCACAAAGATCTTGATTGCCGGGGCGTCGGGGTGCTGGGAGGATGCTGGCATGGCATCCGGGAAGATGATCGCAAAAACCGTGCAGGAATACATTGATGAGACCCCGGTCTGGTCGGACGGCACGACGATCCCGCAGGTTCCGATGACGGCGATGCAGTGGAGGATCTGGGGGCTCGCCACGGCCGGAAAATTTTTCGAGGGGCTGGTGGTTTTCATGACCGGCGTGGCTCTGCCGCTGATGGCGATGGAGTTCGGACTGAGCTCGGCGCAGAAGGGGATGGTCGGTTCGGCGACGCTGTTTGGGATCCTCGTCGGCGCGACCGCGCTCGGCGGCCTGGCCGATCACCTCGGACGCCGGCAGCTCTTCATTGCGGAGATGCTTCTTTTTTTTGTCTTCCTTGTCGCGATGACGCTGAGTCCGAATTTCCCGCTCGTGCTCGTGTGCCTGTTCGGAATGGGGTTGGCGCTTGGTTGCGATTACCCGATCGCCCATCTCGTGATCTCCGAGAGCATCCCGAGCAACTGCCGAGGGCGGCTGGTGCTCGGCGCGTTTGCGTTCCAAGCGGTCGGGGCACTGGCGGGGACGGTGCTCGGCTACATGATCCTGAAGGGAAACGAATCCGTCTCCGACTGGCGGCTGATGTATGCCAGCGCGATTGTCCCGACGATCCTTGTTGTCATCGGGCGGTTCTACATCACGCAGAGCCCGCAGTGGCTGATGTCGCGCGGTCAGGTCGCCAAAGCCGAGGCCGAGGTCGCCCGCCTTTTGAAGCGCGACCCGCGGTATCCGAAAAAAATCTCCCTGCTTGAGGTGCCGGATGACGAGCCGGAGATCGAGCACCACAAGTCGAAATTCAAAAAGCTGTTTCGTCCGAAGCATCTGCGAGCGACGATCCTGGCCTCGGTGCCATGGTTCCTGCAGGATCTCTCGACCTACGGGATTGGTGTTTTCACGCCCACGATCCTCGCCACGATCCTCGGGCACACGAGCGAGCGCGAACAAAACCTCGCCGGGGTGATCCACAACGACATGATCGCCGCCAAGGGAGCCGCATTTTTGGACATCCTTCTGATCGTCGGCATCGTCTGCGCGATCCTCCTTGCCGACAGGGTCGGTCGGATGAAGCTGCAGATCTGGGGGTTCGTGGGCTGCGCGGCCGGTCTCCTGCTGGCGGCACTCTCAACGCGTCTGCCGACCGGCACCGGGCAGACGGTGCTCATCTTCGCGGGCTTCATGGTTTTCAATTTCATGACAAATATCGGCCCGAACGCGATGACCTACCTGATCGCCGGCGAGGTCTTCCCGACGAAGATCCGGGGTTCGGGAGCCGGCTTTGCCGCATCGTTCGCGAAGGTTGGGGCGGTCGCGACCACATTCCTTTTTCCGATCATCCTGAGCGAGATCGGAATCGGGAACCTTCTGTGTTTCCTTGTCGGCGCATCGCTCCTCGGCGCACTCGTCACCTGGCGGTTCGGCATCGAGACGATGGGGATCAGCCTGGAAAATGTCGGGCGCGCAAAATCCCGTAGCAACGAAGCTCCCGTACGCCACGCAATACATTCCCCCGCAGCACCTTAGGAGTCCTTTCCTATTCACATCCGGTAGCCGTTCACGGGGTGTAGAAGCAGAAGTCAAAATTGCAATCAGTCAT
>DYRS01000269.1 GCA_020718585.1 Chthoniobacter flavus | reverse complement strand
ACGGCCGGCGTGCTCAAGGGGCAGGGCTTCGAGTTCCAGATGCAGCACCTGCAGGGCGCCATCATCCTCGGCGGCGTGTTCGAGGCGGTCTGTGGCTACTCCGGCCTGGTCGGTCGGCTCCTGCGCTTCATCGGGCCGGTCACCATCGCGCCGACCATCGCCCTCATCGGCCTCTCGCTCTTCAAGTTCGGCGCGCCCATCGCCGGTCAGGACTGGCTGCTCGGCGGCACCATGATCGGCCTGGTCGTCCTCTTCTCCCAGGTCCTGCGGGCGCGCACGCGCGCGTTCGAGCTGTACCCCATCCTGCTCGCCATCGTCGGCACCTGGCTCCTCGCCACCGTCCTCACGGAGACGGGCTTCTACGTCGCGGGGGATCCGGGCTTCGTGAGCTGGGACAAGGTGGGCCAGGCGACCTTCATCAGCATCCCGGCGCCCCTGCCCTACGGGCCCCCACGATTCGAGGCGCCGGTGATTACAGCGGTGATCGACCAAGTTGAGCCTGCTCAGAAGGGGTAGCCGCAATGACGGGACCACCCTGTGAAGTCGGACGGGGTGACGCGCTCCGCCGCGGCGTCAATGGCGCTCAGCACGGCCTTGGTCGTGCGCGCGGCCATCGAACGGAGGAAGCCCTTGATCTTGGACCAAGCGTGCTCGATCGGGTTCATGTCCGGCGAGTAGGCGGGCACGAAGACCAGATGGATGCCGCAGAGGGCTGCCAACTCCGCCACTTCCTTCGAGTGGTGCGAGCGGAGGTTGTCCATGACGAGGGTCTGACCGCGCCGCATCCGCGGGAAGAGCGTGTCGCGGAGAAAGGCGACGAAGTCGGCCTTGGTCATGGACCCGAGCATCGCAGCCACGGCGACCATGCCGGCCGCGCCGAGGGCGCCCATGATGGTGATGTTCTTTCCCTTCGCTGCGGGCTTCTTCGCGAAGGCCCGCTCGCCGCTCGGCGACCGTGCGTGGGTCCTCGCCATCGACGTGTTGCACCCGGCCTCATCGAGGAAGACGACGTCCTCCGGCGTCGTCACCTCTTGGAACTCCCGGAATCTGTCGCGGGTGTCTGAGAGGCGCGCCTTGTCACGCTCCTGGGAGACGAAGGCTTTTTTTTTCTCGTCAGAGCTTCGCGAGCGAGCGTGCGTGACATCGCCGCCGGACTCAGCGAAACACCGTGCCGCGTCTCGTACGCGGCCAATAGCTCGGCGATGGTGGCGTCTGGCATCTCCTCCACGAGGGTGACCAGCTTGCCTGCGTCCGACCTCGGAATCCGGGACACCCGGTCCCCGCCCATCGGGGACGGATCCACGTTCCCCGTAGCCCGGAAGCGCCACAGCAGGCGCTTCACGGTCGCCTCGCCCGCCATGAAGCGGCACGCGGCCTCTGGGATAGTCAGCTTCTCGCCGACCACGGCTGCAACAATGCGGCGGCGGAGCGCCTCGGGGAGGGGGGCTGGCATCTGGGTCGGTCCTCCGGGCAAGCGAGAACCATGGAAGATCACGAATGATCATGCTATGCAAGACCTTCGTTCATGCGTCCCAGATCGACCTGCTCGGACACCGCTGTATCGCGGATACGACGCCGCGCCATGCCGCGACGCGAGAGCGCCCCGCGCGACCGCGGTGGCGGCCGACGGCGCGGCGCGCAGCGGGGGCCCGCGCCGCGGGCCGACTTGCGGCGGGGCGGAGCGTGTGCTCTCGTGGGGCGATCCTCACCGTCATCCCCAGGAGTCCCACGATGGAAGACCCGATCGATCCGCGCGCCTACGCGACCCTCCCTCGGTTCGACGTCCGCGCGGGCGTCGCCCTTGGCCGCGCGGTCCTCACCGCGGCGCCGGCCGACCTCAACGCGGGCGCGGAGCTCCCCAAAGTCGAAAGGTTTGGACAGGTAGTCGTTGGCACCAGCATCAAGCCCGAAATGATGTCAGCCTTCTCACCTTT
>DYRS01000085.1 GCA_020718585.1 Chthoniobacter flavus | reverse complement strand
CTTCCGCGCCATCCTCGCCGATTGAACCCTCACGGGGTTCACCGAATATTTACCCGGGGATCTGCATCGCCACCGTCTCACCGCAGTGCAGGGCAATCGAAAAATGCGGAATCTCCCGGCCTGTCTGCGAGAACTTGAACGCCCATTCGCGCAGCCATGTCGAGATCGCGGCGGCCGCCTTTGCAGCGCGGACGGCATGGTCGGCATACGCGGCCTCCGCCCCGAAGACCGCCAGAAATCCCTGGCTCTGCGGCGGCAGTGCCACCCCCTCCTCGTCGGTGACAAACCGGTGGAAACAGTTCCAAAACAACTCGAACCCGGTCTGGATTTCATCGGGGTTCAGCCGACGGACCGCGACGCCCGAGTATTTCAGCTCCAGCACAAGAACGGTCAGAAATCGTCGGGACGAAGGCATCAGGTCGAATCCTGAGTCAAACGGATGGCACCGCGCGCATCAAGCGCAACCTCCTGCTCCACGATCGGCTGACTTCGTGCCAATTTCCGCCGGGCCGATTATGACAATTTCGTCACATTTCAAAGATGTCTGGCATTGCGGGCCGGGGGAAAGTAGAACGCAACCGCATGGAGGCTCCACTGCTTTCAATTCGCGGGCTGCACAAGAGTTTCGATGAGACGCCGATCCTCAAGGGGGTCAGCTTGGATGTCGAGAAGGGCGACCTCGTCTCGATCATCGGACCCTCTGGGTGCGGGAAGAGCACGTTCCTGCGCTGCATGAATTTCCTCGAGGTGCCGGATGCCGGGAGGATTTCGATCGCGGGGGTCACGATCGACTGCCAGGGCCTGGAGGACGCGCCTCCGAAGGATCTCGATGCCAAGGCCCATGAGCTCCGGCAGCGGGTCGGCATGGTCTTCCAGCAGTTCAATCTCTTTCCGCACATGACGATTCTGGAGAACACGATGCTGGGGCCGGTCATTGGGCGGGGCATGCCGAGGGAGGAGGCCCGTATCCGCGGGCTCCAGCTCCTTGAGAAGGTCGATCTCGCCACGTTCGCGGCAAGGTATCCCACGCAGATGTCCGGCGGCCAGCAGCAGCGTGCGGCGATCGCCAGGGCGCTCGCCATGAACCCTCAGGTCATGCTCTACGACGAACCGACCAGCGCCCTTGACCCCGAGCTCGTCGCCGAGGTCCTCGCCGTCATGAAGCAGCTCGACACCGAAGGGATGACCCAGATCATCGTCACCCACGAGATGAGATTCGCCCGCGACGCCAGCGACTATATTGTCTTTATGGAGGCCGGTCACATCATCGAGATCTCCGACGAGGATGAGATTTTTGAAAACCCGAAAGACGAGCGGACCGCGCACTTCCTGAGGAGGTTCCAATGAGTGCCCCGTTTGCGCGGGGGATCATGGCCGCTGGGCTCGCCGTCTTTCTGGCGGTCGGTTTCTCCCGCGCCGACGAGAAGGTTTTGCGGTGGGGGGCGGACACCGACAGCAATGCGCCCTACGGGTTTTACAACGCAGAAAATGAGCTGACCGGGTTCGAATACGACATCATTCAGGCGCTCGCAAAGGAGATGGGCCGGAAACCGGTTTTCGTGTACAACTCGTGGGACGGCCTCATCGCCGGGCTCGGGCGCGGGATGTATGACCTCGTGATCTGCGGCATCGAGATCACTCCCGACAAGGCCGGCGAAGTCCTCTTCTCCAACCCCTACTACGTCACGTTTGAGCAATTTGTGGACCGCAAAGGCTCCCCGCCGGCCGCCTCGCTCGACCAGCTCTCGGGCAAGGAGATCGGAACGCTCGACCAGACCGCCGCCCTCGCCATGCTGGAAAAGGCACCCGGCGTCATCGTCCGACCGTATGAGCAGGAGGTCAATGCCTACCAGGACGTTGCCAACGGGCGGATTTTTGGCGTCCTGCTCGACTACCCGATCGCAAAATACTACGCGGCACCGAACCCGAACCTGCAGTTCAGCGGCCCGCCATTCGGGCAGATCACCTACGGGATGGTCTTTGCGAAAGACAACGCTGCGCTCCAGCAGGAGGTCAACAAGGCACTCCAATCGCTGATCACCAAGGGCACGATGCGGGACATTCTTTCCCGCTGGGGGCTGTGGACCCCGACGATTGCCGGCGCGTTCGGCCAGCCGGAGCCGCCGTCGCTCGCCGACACCAAATACAAGGCGTTTGTCGCCTCCCATGCCGAGCAGGCCACGCTGTGGACCCGCATCCAGCGCTACGCCTCGAACTGGCCGCTTCTTCTCGATGCGACGCTGCTCACCCTGAGCGTCTCGATCGTCGGCATGGGCATCGCGATCGGCGTCGGATTCACGCTCGCGATCATGCGCGTCTTCGGGGCATGGCCGCTCCGCTGGGCCGCGACCTGCTTCATCGAGGTCATCCGCGGCACGCCGCTCCTCATCCAGCTCTACATCATTTTTTACGGACTCCCGAACCTGGGCATCCTTTTCGGGCATCCGGAGTTCGGGATCAAGCTGCCACCGTTCTGGGCGGGCGTGATCGGCCTCGGACTCAACTACGCAGCCTACGAGGCCGAAAACTACCGGGCCGGACTGATGGCAATCCCGAAGGGCCAGATGGAGGGCGCCCGTGCACTCGGCCTCAGCCATTCCCAGGGGCTCCGGTTTGTGGTGATCCCCCAATCGTTCCGGCTGGTCCTGCCGCCCGTGACGAACGACTTCATCTCGCTCCTGAAAGATTCGTCGCTCGTCTCGATGGTCACGCTCATCGACCTCACCGGTGCCTACAACCGGATCGCCACCCAGACGTTCGACTACTTCGGCACCGGGCTCCTCATCGCCGCGATCTACCTGCTGATCGGGCTCCCATTCGTGCGCCTCGCCCGCTGGACCGAGCAGAGGCTCGCGGTGGACACCCGCCGCCCGGGCCAGCGTCCGGGCATGTTCAGCCTCACTTCCCCAAGGAAAAAGTAGCAGGCAACGGATTGTCACAATTTTGTCACACTTGCGAGATTGCAGAGATTCGGGCGAGCGGAAACATTGTGACGAATCTTCAAACAATCCCTTTGCCATGAATGACAGCCTCTCCACAAATGCAACCCATCTGATCCCCGAAATCTCCCAGCTTCTCGAGCGACAGCTCGCGGTGGAAGCCTCCTTCAGCGGAACGCTGGAAAAAGTCAGCCCGAACGCCAGGGCCAGCGCGAGAAACCTCCTGCACTACCTGGCGGTCCGCCAGCTCGACCTGCGTCCGCTCCAACTGAAGCTGATCCCGATGGGCCTCACCTCGCTCGGGGGGATGGAGGCCAGCTCGATGTGTTCGATCCATGCAGTCTTCCGGGCGCTCCACTCGCTGGCGGGGCTGCCGATGCCGGAGCTCGGCAAACCGCCGGTGGACTTCATCACCGGGCCGCAGATGCTCCACGCGAATGCGAACCGGCTCCTCGGTTCGCCCTGCGGCAAGCGCGCGGTCCGGATCATGGTCACGATGCCGTCCGAGGCGGCCGACAACTACGATCTCGTTCGGAACCTTCTGGAATCCGGGATGGATATGATGCGCATCAATTGCGCCCACGACGATGCGGCGGCCTGGGAACGCATGGTCGGGCATCTGCGACGCGCGGAGCGCGAGACCGGCCGTCCGTGCAAAGTCTATACCGACCTTGCTGGGCCCAAGCTGCGGACCGGTCCGATCGAATCCCTCGGGCGGGTGCGCAAGGTCCGCGCAATCCGCAGCCCGCGCGGTGCCGTCCTTGCCCCCTCGCTCATCTGGTTTTCCACCGAGGGCCGCACAGAAAAACCGCCCGAGGGGGTTTCGGAGGTGATCCTGGTGTCCGCCGGAACCTTGGAAGGGGCTCTGCCGGGATGCACCCTTGAGATGGACGATGCGCGCGGCAAGGGCCGCGAATTTCAGATCATTTCCAGCACCGAAGCCTCCGCCCTCGCCCAAGCCGACCAGACGTGCTACTTTGAGACCGGTGCAAACCTCACCCTCTACGACCGGAGCGGCGAAATCCTCGCCAAGGGCAGCATCGGCACGCTTCCGGAAATCTCTCTTCCGCTCAGCCTCGCAGAAGGGGACGAGCTTCTCCTCCTTCGAGACGGCCGACAGGGGGCGCATGCGGTGAGGGATGAGGACGGCCACGTCCTCAAGCCCGCGAGAATCCCCTGCACGCTCGATGCGATCTTCGACTGCGTGAAGCCGGGTGAAAGAATTTTCTTCGACGACGGAAAAATTGCCGGACGCGTGGAGAGCCGTGCCGACGAGGAGGTCCGCATCCGTATCACCCGCACTGGGGTCAAAGGCGGCAAGCTCCGCCCGGAAAAGGGGATCAACCTCCCCGATACCGACCTCACCATCAGCGCGCTCACCGACAAGGACATCGCCGATCTGGAATTCGTCGCGAAGCACGCGGATGTCGTCGGGCTTTCATTTGTCCGCACCCCGCAGGACGTCGCCGAGCTTCAGGAACGCCTGCGTTCGCTGGGCGCGGAGCAGGTCGGCATCGTGCTCAAAATTGAGAACCGTCCGGCCTTTGAGAACCTTCCATCCCTCCTCCTGGCGGGCCAGCGGTGGCAGTCGTTTGGGATCATGGTCGCACGCGGCGATCTGGCCGTGGAGATCGGGTTTGACCGCCTCTCCGAGGTGCAGGAGGAAATTTTGTGGCTGTGCGAGGCCGCGCATGTGCCGGTGATCTGGGCGACGCAGATCCTCGAGACGCTTGCGAAGACCGGCTCGCCATCTCGCGCCGAGGTGACCGACGCCGTGGCCAGCGGCAACGCCGAGTGCGCGATGCTCAACAAGGGTCCATACATCACCGAGGCAGTGCGATTTCTCAGCGGCGTCCTCGAGCGCGTCGAGGCCAACCACCTCAAAAAACACAACCTCCTCCGGCGCCTCGCGATCTCGGAGATCCAAGCGTAATCAGACCCCGCACCAGCGGATGATCTGCTTTTTGGAATCCCACTCGACAAGCCCGGCATAGCGTCCCCACGAGATGAGCGTGTGGGCGGTGTCGAGCGGCTTGTGACCGGGCACCCACTCGCTCATCCGGTCGCGCAGGGCGTCGGCATCGAGGGTCTTGGTGCGGGCGAGCTCCTCGCGCAACTTGGTGAAAACTCCGAGCCGATCAATCTGCGCGCGGAGGATCGCTTTTCTTTCCGCGACCAGCGATGACTGGATCCGGAGGCCGAGCGGGGTGAGGGCGACGTGGTCGTGCGGGGTGTGGACGAGCCCGAGCAGTTCGGCCGCCTTGACCGCCTCGAGCATTTCGTCGAACTGCTTGCCCATGTCATCGCCGAGATCGAAGAGGTCGCCCGGCTTCTCGTCGCAGATCGAGATCAGGCCGAGAATCTCGCCGATCGTGGCGCGCGGGAGCGGCTCGATTTGCCGGGTGGCCGACGGGTCGCCCGGCACCGCTTCCGGCAGCTCGTGGCTGGTGAGGATTTCGTGGATCTCCTCGACGATCTTCTGGAACTCCGGCGCGCCGGGGTCGCGCGGATACGGGAGCGGGTTCGGGATGTCGAGGGCGATTCGACCGGGATGCGCGGCGAGGACGATGATCCGCTTGGCAAGGTAAACCGCCTCCTCAATGTTGTGGGTCACCGAAACCATCGTGCGGAGCGGGTTGGCGGGGTCCGCGCAGAGGCGTCCAAGCTCGTTTCGGAGCGACTCGGCGGTGAGGACGTCGAGCGCGCTGAACGGCTCGTCCATGCAGAGAACCTCGGGGTTGACCGCCAGCGCACGGGCGATGCCGACCCTCTGCTTCATCCCGCCCGAGAGCTCGCGGGGATAGACATTCTCGTAGCCGGTGAGCCCGACCATCTCGAGCGCGCGCCTCGCTCGCCCGGCAACCTCGCCGGCCGCCAGCCGGTATTGCTCGAGCGGCGCGCAGACGTTCCCCTCGACGGTGAGCCACGGGAACAACGCGAAATTCTGGAACACCATCGCCACGCCCGGGCAGATGCCTTCGACCTCGCGCCCGTTGAAGAAGACCTTCCCGCGCGTCGGCCGGAGGAGCCCGGCCATGAGCCGGATGAGCGTGCTCTTGCCGCACCCCGACGGGCCGAGCAGTGCCACGATGTCGTTGGGGGCGATGCGGAGCGAAATGTCGCTGAGAATCAGCGCCGGCGGAGCATGCCGCTCGGCGGCAAATTCCAGCGACACGTTTTCGAGTTTGATGACCGGTTCTTCCATGATGCTATCCTCCAAATCGGCAGTAGAGATCGCCCTTTCGCTGAAGGGTTTTCCAGAACGTACGGTTGATCACGACCACGCAGACCGCCATCACCACGACCGAGGCGGCGAGGCGGTTGAAGTCGCCGGCGGCGGTCGCCTCGCTGATTGTCGCCCCGAGGCCGGTCGCCGTAAATGTCTTGTCGCCCTGCTGGAGGAATTCCGAGACGATACTGGCATTCCATGCGCCGCCCGCAGACGTGATCCATCCGGTCACGAGCGGCGGGAAAATCGCCGGGAGCAGGAACTTCCGCCACCGAGCCCACCCGCGGAACTGAAAGATGTCGGCGCAGGCGAGCATGTCGGCAGGGATCGCCTGCGCGCCGGCCGCCACGTTGAACAAGATATACCACTGCGCGCCGAGCATCATGAGGATGATCGCGCCCCACTGGAGCGTGCCGCCGACCGCAAGCACCAGCCCGAAAACCAGCGGGTAAAGCATCGGGGCCGGGAACGACGCCGCAAACTGGATCAGCGGCTGCAGCGCCCGCGCCCACTTCGGATTCAGCCCGATCCAGACGCCGACCGGAATCGTCCACAGCGAGCTGATCACCAGTGCCGAGACGACGCGCAGGAATGTCATGCCGGCCGCCCCGGTGATCAGGAGCCATTCGCCGGCCGGCACCTTCGCAAGCATCGCGCCGAGCTGGAAGAGCCCGATGCCGCTGATGGTGAAAACCCCCGCAAGGATCAGCCAGTAAACCACGGCGGGAGTGGATTTGACGGCCGCCGCGTGCCGCCGCCCCACATCGACAAATGCCGGGACCGAAGGCAGGATGCGCCTCAGCTCCGCCGCAACAAGCCCCGGTGCGACCGCGACCGATTCCACCAGATGCGAGCGGGCGACCATCCTCCCGATCAGCGTGCTCTCGCGCGGGCCGGCGGCGGTGTCCTCCAACTTGAATTTCCGCGACCAGATGACGAGCGGCCACCACACCAGTCGGTCAACCGCGATGATCATCACCCCCATCGCCACGACTGCGGCGACCTGGGCGCGGACGTTCCCCTGCGCGATGGCCACGCTCATATACGAGCCGACCCCGGGAAGCTGGAAATTTTTATTCCCGAGCGTGAACGCCTCGTTGATCGTGAGGAAGAACCAGCCCCCGGCCATCGAGACCATGCAGTTGTAGATGAGCCCCTGCGCGGCAAACGGCAGCTCGATCCGCAGGAACGTCTTCAGCGGGCCGTAGGCGCAAAGCACGCCCATTTGACGAAACTCCGCCGGCACGGCTTTGAGCGAGTCGTAGTAGCTGAAGACCATGTTCCAGACCTGCGCGGTGAAAATCATCAGCACGCAGGCGAGTTCGAGCCCGAGGTTTGTCTTCGGAAAGATCAGCACGAGCGCGAGCACGAGCGCGGGCATGAAGCCGAGGACCGGAATGCTCTGCAGGATGTCGAGGAGCGGGATCAGGACGCGCCGAGCCCGCGCATCGTAGTAGGCCCACGTCGCGTAGCCGACTGCAAACGCCAGCGAGAGCACCATCGCCGTGCAACCTCGCGCCAGCGAATAGAGCGTGTATTGCGGCAGCTTCCCAAGCGAGAGGTCAATGTGGGTGTTGGCATGGAAAGGTGCCTTCCACTCCTGCGCAACGTTCAGGATCGCAAAGAGCAGCGCACCCAGCACGCACACGACCAGCGCGTCGGCGATGAGCGAGCGGGTTGGCGCGGGGGGATTATTGGAGGCGGTCATGCGGAATTCTGTCGGGGTCTCCGCCTCAATGGATCCCGATAAGCGCGATCAGGTTCAGGGCGAATGCGAAGAGGAAGGCACCGAGGAAAATGCAGACCGGAAGAGTGAGGATCCATGCCATGAGGATGTTGCGCAGCGTGGCCATCTGGAGACCGGATCTGTTGGCGGCCATCGTGCCCGCAACTCCCGAGGAAAGGACGTGCGTCGTGCTCACCGGGAGGCCGAAATGGTCGGCCACGAGGATCGTTGACATCGCGACCAGCTCGGCGGCACCGCCCTGCGCGTAGGTCAGGTGGTCCTTGCCGATTTTCTCTCCGACAGTCACCACAATCCGCTTGTAGCCGATCATCGTGCCGAGCCCGAGCGCAAGCGCGACAGCATATTTCACCCAGTCGGGAATGAAATTTGTCAGTGCCTCGCCGGTCTGCTTGAGCTCCCGCGCCTTGGCCACGTCGGCGGGATCCGATAGTGCCTTCGTTTTCTCCAGCTTCGCGATCGCCTTGGAAAGCAGGTAGAGGTCGGTCCGGACTTCTCCGCGCTCGGCGTCCGGAAGCCTGCCGAACTTCTCGGTTTCGTCGAGGCGGCGGCAGAGATCGCCGCACTTATCCGCCAGCCCGGCATACACCGCCGGGGTGAGCTTGCCGGAAGACTTGATAAAGTCGGTGAGCGCATCTTTGGCGGTCGAGCCATCGAGCTGCAGCCCTCCCGCCTCCTTGGCAAAGACTCCTTCGAGTGCTTTTGCTGAAACCGCAGCACCGTCCACGGTCGCCTGGCTGGCGGACATTTTTAATGCATACGTGCCCGGCAGGATTCCGACGAGAATGAGCACGATCAGCCCCATGCCCTTCTGTCCGTCGTTCGATCCGTGCGCGAAGCTCACGCCAGTGCAGGTTAGCAAGAGGAGACCGCGAATCCAGAGAGGCGGCGGGGTTTTCCCTTCTGGGGCGCGGTAGAGCGAAGGGTTCTTGATCACCGCCTTGCACAGCAGCAGGAGCAGACCTGCCGCGCAAAAACCAAAAACTGGCGAGATCAGGAGCCCGAGCCCGACATCCTGAGCCTTCGCCCAGTTGACACCCTCGGTGATCGAGTGGGACGGACCCATGAGCGCGTTGGCGAGCCCGACGCCGATGATCGATCCGATGAGCGTATGCGAACTCGATGCCGGCAACCCGAGATACCAAGTGCCGACATTCCAGAGGATCGCCGAGATCAGTAGGGAAAAGACCATCGCAAATCCCGCCGCAGATCCGATATTCAGAACCAGCTCGACCGGCAACAGGGCGACAATCCCGAATGCGACCAGTCCCGACGAGGTGAGCACGCCGATCAGGTTCCAAATGCCCGACCAAACGACCGCCGGGGTCGCCTTCAGTGTGTTCGTGTAGATGACGGTCGCCACGGCGTTCGCCGTGTCGTGGAACCCGTTGACAAACTCAAAGCTCAGCGCCAGAAAAATCGCAAGAACCAGAAACACATACGTGATAAGTGTCGGCTCGATGTAAGTTGCGGCCAATGTGAACATGTTAGTAGCCTACAGGAATCCGATTCGCCGACGACTAGCAAGTCGGAGCATGTGACATAATTGTCACACGACGGATCGTGCGGTCCGCAGGGATCAATCTGCCCGACGCGCGAGCGATCCCCGGCGACATCCGCAGGAAGACGCGC
>DYRS01000268.1 GCA_020718585.1 Chthoniobacter flavus | reverse complement strand
CCGGAGTGGGATAGGGGAAGTTAGTCGGGAGGTTTTTTATGCGATTGCCCTGACCATGGGATAGGTTCGAGAAAATGAAGCAGCGATTGCCGCAAGATTTCGCAAAATGGCTCGCTCAGATGAAAATCTCACCCCGATCCCATTTCTTACCCCCATTTCCCAACCCCTTTCTCTCCAATACCTTACAGTTCTTCCTTGCATTTATCGCACGGATTCAGGTATCTTTTCTTTTTTAACTCATGGCTCGAAAAGCATCCGGCAAATCTGATTCCTCTTCATCCTCCACCGCCACCATCGGCTTCGAGGCGAAGCTCTGGCTCGCCGCCGACACCGCGACGCGCGCGAGCGCGAAACCCAAACCGCGAAGCCACTCTGCGGGTCTTTTGCGCAGCGAAAGACAACTCCTCGCCAACCCGCCCTTCAACGACTCCGACCGGTTCCGTTACCAGACCTCCCATGCCTGACACCCCCGAACAACGCGCCCGCTTGCAGATTGATACGCAACTCACGGTGTCCGGCTGGGTCGTGCAGGATTACCGGCAGTTCAATCCTTCCGCCGGACGGGGCATCGCCCTGCGCGAAGCTCCGCTGAAATCCGGCACATGCGATTACCTCCTGCTCGTGGATCGCAAAGCCGTTGGTGTGGTCGAGGCGAAGAAGCAAGGCACGCTGCTCTCCGGTGTCGCCGAGCAGTCGGGCCATTATGCGGAGAATCTCCCTGACTTCATCCAGGCCGTTACTCCCGGCTCGCTCCCGTTCCTCTACGAATCCACCGGCGTCGAAACCCTCTTCCGCGACGAACGCGATCCCGCGCCCCGCTCCCGCCGCGTGTTCACCTTCCATCGCCCCGAGACTCTCGCCGCGTGGCTCGCGCTTCCCGACACTCTACGCGCCCGGCTCGTCGCCATGCCTGCGACCCACCCGTTGCCCGAGCGGAATCTCCGCGCCTGCCAGGTCGAGGGCATCACCAATCTCGAATCCTCCCTCGCCGACGATCACCCGCGCGCGCTCATCCAGATGGCCACCGGCGCGGGCAAGACCTACACCGCGTGCAGCTTCACCTACCGGCTCATCAAGCACGCCGGGGCCAAGCGCGTCCTCTTCCTCGTGGACCGCGCGAATCTCGGACGCCAGGCCAAGGGCGAGTTCGACCAATTCGTCGCGCCCGACACCGGCCGCAAGTTCACCGAGGTTTACAATGTCCAACATCTCACCTCGAACGCCCTCGATTCCGTCGCCCGCGTCACCATCTGCACCATCCAGCGCCTTTACTCCATCCTGCGCGGCGAGGAGCTCGACGAGGACATTGACGAAATATCCGGCTACGAAATCGCCGCCGCCGACAGCCGCCCGAAGGAGGTCGCCTACAATCCCGCCATCCCCATCGAGGCCTTCGACTTCATCGTCGTCGATGAATGCCATCGCTCCATCTACGGCCTGTGGCGTCAGGTGCTCGAATACTTCGACGCCTTCCTCATCGGCCTCACCGCCACGCCGAGCAAACAGACCATCGGCTTCTTCAACCAGAACCTCGTGATGGAATACAACCACGAGCGCGCCGTCGCCGATGGCGTGAATGTCGGCTACGAAGTCTATCGCATCCGCACCGAGGTCACCGAGCAGGGCGGCAAGGTGGAGAAGGGCTTCTATGTGGACCGCCGCAGCAAGGAGACGCGCGCCATCCGGTGGGAACGCCTCGACGAAGACCTCACCTACGCCGCCACTGACCTCGACCGCTCCGTCGTGGTGAAGTCGCAAATCCGCACCGTCCTCCAGGCGTTCAAGGACGCGCTGGCGACCGAGCTTTTCCCCGGACGCAACCTCGTCCCGAAGACCCTCATCTTCTGCAAGGACGACTCCCACGCCGAGGACACCGTGCATCTCGTCCGCGAAGTCTTCGGCAAGGGCAACGACTTCGCCAAGAAGATCACCTACAAGACCTACAACCC
>DYRS01000084.1 GCA_020718585.1 Chthoniobacter flavus | reverse complement strand
TATTATCTATCTCACTCTGATTCCGTGGGTTTTGCATGGCTGGGCATTGGCCCTGGTGGCCGGATGGCAACCCGCCGGTCCAAACCACCGACGTCGTCGCGGAGGTCGTGCCCGGGGTCGAGTCGGAAAAAATCGGGTTCGCATTTAGGATTTCTGATTCTCGGCTTGTCGCCGAGTTTAACGAGCAGCTTGCGAAAATGGCCGGGGAAAAGCGCGGGCTGATCAACCGCTTCTTCGCGCAGCCGGAAGCGTTCCTGGGCAACTGATCCCGCGCGCGCTTCGCAGGCAGACCCGGAGCGCGATGGCGAGCTTCGCGGGCAGGCCGAGCCGGCAGCGGGTCCCGAAGACCGGAAAACCGGAATTTTCGATCCGGTCAAGGATCTCCGCGTAGAGTGCCTTCATGATCTCGGCGGGCAAAAGCTTTCGAGCGTCGGCGGCGGGCGGGACCGCCGCGCGGAACCTCGCCCGCGCGCGCTCCGCCTCAAACAGCATCAGCTCGTCGAACCGCGCGCCGGGGCGTCCGTCGAGCAGCTCGCGCTCGGTGATCCCAAACCGTTCGAGATCGTCAAGCGGGAGGTAGATCCGGCCCAGCGCGGCGTCCTCGCCGACGTCGCGGAGGATGTTTGTGAGCTGGAGCGCGTGGCCGAGGTTCTCTGCGTAGGCGTCGCTCTGCGGGTCGCGGCAGCCGAAAATGCGGACCGACACCAGCCCGACCGCGCAGGCGACCCGCCAGCAGTATTTCTCCAGATCCGGGAGCGTCCGGTAGCGGGCAGGGCGGATGTCCATCGCGCACCCGTCCGCGATCTCGCCGAGCAGCGACCGGGCGATCCGGTGCCGACGCACCACCCCGGCGAGATCGTCGGGAAGCCGGTCCGACCGGATCGCCTCTCTCCACTCACCGAGGAGCGCCTCCTTCTCGCCGTCGGTCCGACCCGGCTCGTCCGCAATGTCGTCAACCGCCCGGCAGAACCGGAAAAAGACAATCGCATCGTGCCGTCGGTGGCGCGGCAGGCAGAGCAGCGCAAACGCGAGGTGCGACTTGCGGGCGGCCGACGCTGGCGCGAGGGAAATCATCTGCCGGCGGCGCTCCCGTCGCGCATCGGGATGAAAGTCAGGTTCTCGCAGGTGATCGCTGCCACTCTGCGCATGGAACCCGAGCAGAGCCTCTGCTTCAATCGAAATCCGACCTCCGATGCGGGCTCACGGGAGCGGAAGAAAGTTTTCCATTTATATGGTGGAAACCGGAATTGACAATGGGGTAGCATCCGGCGCGATCCGCGCATCCACCCCAACCCACACCATTCATCTCATGAGCGAAAAAGCCACGCTGACATACAAAGACGCCTCGATTGACCTGCCGGTGATTGTTGGCAGTGAAAACGAGCACGGGGTGGATATCGCCAAGCTGCGCGACCAGACCGGGCTGATCACCTACGACGACGGGTTCGGCAACACCGGCTCATGCACGAGCGACATCACGTTCATTGACGGCGAGGCCGGGATCCTCCGCTACCGCGGGTATTCGATCGAGGAGCTCTCGGAGAAGAGCACGTTCGTCGAGGTCGCGTGGCTTCTCATCCACGGGAACCTCCCGACCCGGACCGAGCTCAGGAAATTTTCCGACACGCTCACCGAGTATCAGGTTCTGCACGAGGCGATGAAGCACCATTTCGAGGGGTTCCCGTCAAACGCGCATCCGATGGCGATCCTCTCCTCAATGATCAACGCCTCGGGGTGCTTTACCCGCGAGCTCACCGGGCCGTATGATCCCGCGAAATTCAAGCGCCACAGCGCACGACTGCTCTCGCAGGTCCGCACGCTTGCTGCGTTCGCCTACCGGAAGTCGCTCGGACTGCCGATCGTCTATCCGAAGCCGGAATACAAATACACGGCAAACTTCCTGCACATGATGTTTTCGATGCCCTACGACGACGTCAAGCTCCAGCCCGAGGCGGTCGCCGCGCTCGACCAGATCCTCCTCCTCCACGCCGACCATGAGCAGAACTGCTCGACATCCACCGTGCGCATGGTGGCGTCCGGCCGCGCAAACATTTTTGCGAGCGCGGCGGCCGGGGTCTGCGCGCTGTGGGGTCCGCTGCACGGCGGCGCGAATCAGGCGGTTTTGGAAATGCTCGCCCACATCCGGCACGAGGGCGACGACGGCACGAAGTTCCTCAAGAGCGTGAAAGAAAAGGAGGGCGGCAAGCGGCTGATGGGTTTTGGCCACCGGGTTTACAAGAACTACGATCCGCGCGCGAAGATCCTCAAGGCAAACTGCGACAAGCTCCTCGCCCGCCTGAAGAAGAGCGACCCGCTCCTCGACATCGCGCTCAAGCTTGAGGAGACGGCGCTCAAAGATCCGTATTTCCTCGAGCGCAAGCTCTACCCGAACGTCGACTTCTACAGCGGGATCATCATGCGCGCGCTCGGGATTCCGACCGAAATGTTCACCGTCATGTTCGCGATCGGCCGGATGCCCGGCTGGATCGCGAATTTCAAGGAGGTCATGGACGACCCGACTTCGCGGATCTATCGTCCGCGCCAGATTTATACCGGCCCGACAATCCGGGAATACCTCCCGATCGAGGACCGCTGACGACGAGCCGCCGCGCGGGAATTCCCGGTCTCGTTGCTAGCATTTGAAAAGGTCCGACAATGGAGCAAAATGCCAAATCCCCTCTCGCGGCGTATGTCGCCCCGTTTGCGGTCTTCATGGGCGGGCTTGCGCTCGTCGCGGGAGTCGCCGCCGTCGGAAAGGGGTCCGGCAACTTTTTTCTCATCCGGCCGGAGTTCTGGGTTTACCCGCTTCAGACCCTGCTTTGCGGCGGGGTGCTGGTGTTTTACTGGCGGCGCTACGATTTCGGCCGCGCGGGAGGATTCGCCCTTGCGGCCGTGGCGGGGATCGTTGCGCTCGCGCTCTGGCTGCTCCCGCAGGTGCTGATCGGGTTGCCTCCGCGCACCGAGGGGTTTGATCCGACGGTTTTCGCCGGTGATCCGGCACTGTATTGGCTGACCGTCGTGGCGCGGTTCGCGCGGCTCGTCGTCATCGTCCCGCTGGTCGAGGAGATTTTCTGGCGAGGGTTTCTGATGCGCTACCTGATCCGGGAGGACTTTGAATCCGTCGCGCTCGGGGCGTTCAGCCCGCTCTCGTTTTTCGGGGTGGCCGGGATGTTCATACTCGTGCATGCGATGCCTGACTGGCCGGCCGCGTTTCTTACCGGACTGCTCTACAACGGGCTCATGGTGAAAACAAAAAGCCTTGCGGCCTGCGTGGCGGCGCATGCGATCACCAATCTCGGGCTCGGGATCTACATCATGGCAACCCGACAGTGGGGGTTCTGGTGAAAATTGGTTTTGCGCAGCTTAACCCGGTCGTCGGCGACTTCGCCGGAAACGCCCGCAAAATTGCGTCCGCCGCCGCCGACCTCGAATCCCGCGGGGCGGAGATCGTCCTCACTCCCGAGCTCTCGCTTGTCGGCTACCCGCCGCAGGATCTCGTTTTCAAATCCGACTTTGTGCCCGCGAACCTCCGCGCGCTCGAAGACCTGCACCGGCTGGTCGGATCGGCGGCGTGGATCGTCGGCTGCGTCGTCCCGTCCGGCGGTGCCGGCCGGCCGTTCCACAATGCGGCGGCCGTGCTTGAGCGCGGACGGCCGATCCGCATGGTTTTCAAGTCCTTGCTTCCGACCTACGATGTCTTCGATGAGGCTCGGTATTTCGAGCCGGCAGCCGGCGTCGCTCCGCTCGAAATCGGCGGGCGCAAAGTCGGGCTCACGATTTGCGAGGACATCTGGACGCCGGAATTCCTTCCCCACAGCCGCTACGCGCGGGATCCGGTCCACGACCTTGTCGCCGCCGGCGCCGCCGCGATCCTCAATATCAGCGCGTCCCCGTTCCAGATTGGCAAGCCCGCGCAGCGCCGGGAAATGATCCGGCTCCAGGCCGGTCGCCACCGGGTCCCATTTTTTTACTGCAACGCGGTGGGCGGAAACGACCAGCTCGTCTTCGACGGGCATTCGCTTGCGGCCACCGCTGACGGAGTGGTCTGGGTCCAGGCGCCGGGGTTCCGCGAAGGGTCGTTCGTTCTCGACATCGGCGACATGAACCACGATATCGAATTTCGCGGTGATTCCCGCAGGGAGATTCTCACCCCGTGGCTGCGCGAGCCGGGCGGAGCGGACGAATCGCACGACCTGCGCGACCTCCGCGACGCCCTGGTGCTCGGCCTCCGCGACTACATGTCGAAATGCGGGTTCCGCACCGCCGTGCTCGGGCTCAGCGGCGGGATTGACAGCGCGGTGACCGCGTGCCTGGCGGTGGATGCGCTCGGCGCGGAAAATGTCACAGGGGTTGCGATGCCCTCGCCGTTCTCCTCCGGCCACAGCGTGGAGGATGCCCTCGCGCTGGCGAAAAACCTGGGGATCAAATGCCCGACGATTCCGATCGCCTCCGGCTTCGACGCGGTCAAAGCCCAACTCGCCGAGGCCTTCGCCGGGAGGCCGGACGACATCACTGAGGAGAACATGCAGGCCCGGCTGCGCGGGCTCACGCTCATGTCGCTCTCAAACAAATTTGGCCACCTCCTGCTTACGACCGGCAACAAGAGCGAGCTGGCGGTCGGGTATTGCACGCTCTACGGCGACATGTGCGGCGGGATCGCCGTCATTTCCGACCTGCCAAAAACAATGGTCTATCGGCTCGCCGAATTCATCAACTCGGACGCCGGACGCGACGTAATCCCCCGCCGCACCATCGAAAAGCCGCCGAGCGCAGAGCTCAGGCCGGACCAGACCGACCAGGATACCCTCCCGCCCTACGAGATCCTCGACGAAATCATCCGCCTCTACGTCGAGGACCACCTTGGATCGCGCGCGATCATCGCTCGAGGGTTCGACGAGGAAACCGTTCGATGGGTCATCCGCCGGGTGGATCTCAACGAATACAAGCGCGAGCAGGCCGCGCCCGGATTCAAAGTCACAGGACGCGCGTTTGGGATCGGACGCCGCATGCCGCTTGCCCAGCGGTTTGTCGCCTGACGTCTGGCTATCCCAGCGTCAGAGCTCTTCGAGCGCGAACGCGTCAGAGTCCGGTCGGATGGTCGAAGAACTGCCAGGGGAGGGCATACTTTTCGGAGAGGTGAGCTGCGAGTGCTTTGACCCCGAAGGTTTCCGTCGCGTAGTGGCCCGCGTAGAATAGGTTCACGCCCAGTTCCTCGGCCGCTGTGAACGACCAGTGCGGTCCCTCGCCGGTGACAAGCGTGTCGACCCCTTCAGCGGCGGCGCGCGCGACGTCGCCGCCTGCACCGCCGGTCACCACACCGATCTTCCGCGCCACGACCGGGCCGCCGGGCGCGAGATGCACCGGACCCTCCACCGCACGCTCCAGAAGGTTCCGCAGGATTTCCCGGCTGATCTCTGCGTCGAATTTCCACCCGATCGGCTGCCCGGCGCAGGAAAAAAATGGCTCAGGATTTTCGAGGCCGAGGCGTCCGGCAAGCAGCGCGTTGTTCCCGAAGCGCGGATGGGCATCGAGCGGAAGGTGCGCGCTATAGACCGCCATGTCGGCGTTGATCGCAGTGCGCGTCTTCCGGTAGGCCGCGCCGGTGAGCGGAGCGAGCCCGCCCCAGGAAAGCCCGTGATGCACGAGGAGCAGATCCACCCCGGCGGCCGCCGCCTCCCTGATCACCGGCTCGCACGCGTCCACCGCCGCACCGATGCGCGAGAGACCTCCAGAATTTTCGATTTGAAGCCCGTTGAGTGCATTCGGAAAATCCCCGAACTCAGGGATCCCGAGCAGCGCGTTCAAATAGGCCACCACTTCGTTGAGGTGCATGTCCTTGATGCCCCCCCCCATCGCTCCCCCGAGCCCCCCGCGCAATTCGCAGAAGGCGGGGCCGGACCGCGCGACCGTCGGGGCGAAAAATTAGCGTTTGGAGAACTGGAAGCGCTTGCGGGCACCCGGCTGGCCGGGCTTCTTGCGCTCTTTCATTCGAGGGTCGCGCGTCAGGAGTCCCTCCTGCTTGAGCGGAGCGCGCAGTGCCTCGTCCACTTGGAGGAGCGCGCGGCTCAGGGCGAGTCGGAGCGCTCCTGCCTGGCCGTTGATCCCGCCGCCGTTCGTCTTGACGACAACGTCGTAGGCATGAACAGAATTGGCGATCTCAAGCGGGCGGAGAATCTGGTTTTGAATCGAGAGTCCGGAAAAATAGTCCACGAAATCGCGTCCATTGACTTTGATCGTGCCGGATCCGGCTTGCATGCGAATGCTTGCGACCGAGGTTTTGCGGCGACCGGTGGCGAGGATGGATGTGCTCATTTGCTAATAAAAATAATCAGGCGGCTTGCGGGTTTTGGGCGGAATGCGGGTGTTCGGCACCCGGATAAACTTTCAACTTTGTATAGATCGAGCGACCGAGCCGGTTGTGCGGGATCATTCCGCGCACCGCGCGCTCGACGAGAAGCTCGGGGCGGCGTTCGCGGCGTGCGCGAAACGTCTCGTGCTTGTGTCCGCCGACGAACCCGGAAAAACTCATGTAGGTCTTCGCGACTTCTTTTTTTCCGCCGACGGTGACCTTCGAGGCATTCAGAACCACGACAAAGTCGCCGGTATCCACATGCGGGGTGAAGATCGTTTTATTTTTCCCGCGGAGGAGATTGGCGGCCTTCTCGGCCACGCGCCCGAGAGGCTGTCCGGCGGCGTCAATCACCCACCACGCGCGCTTCACCTCTTCGGCTTTTGCAGAATATGTTTTCATCGGTAAGTTATCAGGAACCGGTGAATATGCGGAAGCAAACGGAACATGTCAAACAGGCAATTGAAATTTTTCTCCTGCAGCACGATTGTTGGTTATTTTTCGCGCATCCGCGCATCGCGGCACAACTTTCCGCCCCGGTCATTTTCTGCATTTTGCGTCGCGAGAAGTAGCTGCCTGATATTGCGGGAACACACCGCCAGCCACGCGCTCTGCTTCATCCGGGAACCCAGCGGGGACAAGCATCGCCGCCAAAAAGGCGATGATTGCGAACACCGCCACCAGCAACGACGACGAGCGCGCATGCGAAGCCGCCACTTCACGGCGCACGGGTGGCAACGCCGCAGAAGGCCTGCGGTGGGGGACTCCGCCGCAGCCGTCCGGGGCCCCAGCAAGCGGTTTCGGCGAGACCTCATCCGGGAGCTCCGCGCGGTAGCGCGCACTTCCTGCGGTGGAGGACCGACTCGCCATCCTTCGCAAGCGTTTGGTGGCATCAGGAGCCCTGAGGCTGACTGTTCGTCTCAAGGAAGACGGATCCCGCTCGGAAAACGAAAAAGCCGGACCCGAAGGTCCGGCTTTCGCTTGTTGAATTGTTAAGGTCGTTTAGAACGCGAAGCGCAGTCCGGTGCGGCCAAGAACGCCATTTTTTGGCGTCTCGGAGGAATAGACGTAGCGCGCGTCGGTGAAGAGCCCGATGTTGTCGGTGATGCGGTACTCAAGACCGCCACCAACATGACCGAACCCATGACCGGGGCGTCCGTCCCCGTAGGCGGCTCCACCACCAACCATGAGGTAGGGGGCGAGGTTGATCGAGCAGATCGGGTAGCGGAGGAAGAGGTTTCCAACCGTCGCCCACTCGGCGCGCTCATCCCGGCGTCCAACAATGTCCTGCTCCACGCCGATACCGATGTGCTGGGTGAAGAAGTAGTTGAGCCCGAGACCGCCGCCCCAAGCCGGGCGACCGCCATTGTACCAAAGGCCGGCGGCAAAAGCGTCAACCTGGATTTCGTTTGCACGGAATCGGCAGGTCGGGACTTCGACCACGACTTTGTCTTTGAATGTTTTCCCGTCGCCTGCAAAAGCAGCGGCGGCCGTCAGCATGATGATCCCGGTTAAGGAGAGCAGTTTTTTCATAGCGGGGGTCTTATACCCCGGACACAAAATGGCGTCAACATTTTTTTAAGTTTTTTTTGAACGGGTTGGCGGGGTGGCTTGTCGCAGGTTGGATGTCATGTCTTGAAGTCGGGTGGAAGTCGGCGAGTCTTCGGGCGATGGCGATGAAATTTATTTTCCGCAGGGGGGGGCGATGCCGAACGTCCATATAAAGACCTACGGGTGCCAGATGAACGAGCGCGACTCGGCGCATGTGGCGATGATGCTGGGGGCGCGCGGGCACCGGGTGGTGGAGAGCGAGGAGGAGGCCGACGTGATCCTTCTTAACACGTGCAGCGTGCGGGACATGGCCGAGCAGAAGGCGATCGGGAAGATGGGGATGCTGCGCGGGCTGCGGAAGGTCCGGCCGCATCTTGTGCTCGGCTACCTCGGCTGCATGGCGCAGGCCCGCGGCGCGGAGCTTCTCGGGGTTTCGCCGCATGTGGATCTGGTCGCGGGAACGGGAAAATTCCACCGGGTGGCCGACTATGTGGACGACCTATTGAGGCGGCGGGCGGAGGCGCTGATGGACGACGGGCGGCTGCCGATCGTGGATGTGGACCGGGAGGAGGATTCGCACCGGGCGATCAGCGGGCAGGACGTGGCAGCCGGGCAATGCTCGGCTTTTGTTTCGATCATGCAGGGGTGCAACCGGCAGTGCGCGTTTTGCATCGTGCCCCGGACGCGTGGTGCCGAGCGGGCACGCCCGATCGCGGAGATCGTGGCCGAGGTTCGCGAACTGGCCGGCCGGGGGGTGCGCGAGGTCACGCTCCTCGGGCAGATCGTCAATCTTTACGCGCGACACGAGCTGCCGGTGCGCGGCGGGCTGAGCCCGTTCGTGCAGCTTCTGGACGAGGTGTGCGCGGTCGGGGGCATCGAGCGGGTGCGGTTCACCTCGCCGCATCCGATCGGGTTCGGGCCGGATCTGGTCGGTGCGTTTGCCCGCCTTCCGGAACTGGTCGAGCACGTCCACCTTCCGCTGCAGAGCGGATCCGACAGGATCCTCAAGGCGATGCGCCGGGGCTACACGGCCGGGGAGTTCGAGGGGATTGTCGAGCGGCTTCGCGGAGCACGGCCGGGGCTGGCGGTCACGACGGACATCATCGTCGGGTTTCCGGGGGAGACCGACGCGGACTACCTGGAGACGCGCGGGCTCGCCGAGCGGGTCGGATTCGACAACGCGTTTGTCTTCCGGTATTCGCCGCGTGCCGGCACCACAGCGGCGAAGATGGACGGCCAGATTTCCGAGGAGGTCAAAGAGGCGAGGAACAAGGATCTGCTGGGCGTGGTGAACCGGCATGTCGCGGAAAAGCTCGAGGCACTGGTCGGGAGCGAGGTCGAGATCCTCTGCGAGGGACCCAGCCGGTATAACCCGGCACGCCTCTGCGGCCGCACGCGAACGAACAAAATCGCAGTGTTCGAGGGCGCGCCCGGCCACGCCGGCAGTCTGATCACTGTGCGCATCGTCCGCGCCAGCGCGTCCACGCTCTACGGAAACGCACCCGAATGACGTGGCGCGCGCCCAGCGACGCGCCGATCGCGCTGGATGCCACGCTCGGGAGCGGTCAGGTCTTTCATTGGAAAAAAGATGTGGAAGGCATCTGGCACGGGCTGGTCGGGGATGTGCCACCGCGTTTTCCTGATCGCTCCCCGCTCGGGATCAGCCCCCGCGCTTCTCAA
>DYRS01000267.1 GCA_020718585.1 Chthoniobacter flavus | reverse complement strand
GTCCGCCCGGCGTGGCACCATCACCACTGAGGTCGCGCCTTTGAAGGCCTACTTCGTGCCTGACCGGAAACTCACATTTTCACCCGCCGCCTATTCCCGACGGCGGCGACCTCCGCAGCCGAGCCACTCCTCGCGGCGGAATTCACATGGATCGATGGCGAATTGCGCCACCCAATGAGATCGATTCCTATCCGAGGCGCAATCCGGGCAGACCGCTCCCCTCGGTCCTGGCCCGCGAGTCTGTCGGCAGCGCTTACGCCGCGAGGCGATAGGGGCCGCGCCGCCGCTCGCGCTGCTCCTCTTCTTGTTGGCGCAGCAACGCGCCGAGCCGTTGAATGTTGCGGGCCACCACGGCGAGCGCGACATAGCGCTTGAAGCCGACGATGCCGCGGTCCAGGCAACGATCCAGTCCATGAACTTCCAGGGCATCGATGGCCGATTCCACCGCGGAATGCTGGAAGCGCAGGCGAACGAATTCGGGGTCGGCTTCGCGCTCGCGCTGCGCCTGGGACAGCTTGCCCTGCTTGGGCCTCGCCACCTGCGGGATCAGGGCGGCCAGGGCGATTTGATTGGCCGGACTGTGGAACCCCTTATCGAAGCTGGCACTGGAGATGGTGGGAAAGCCTGCCAGGGCGGCCTCGACGAGGGAAACGGCAACCTGGTCGTCGGTGGTCTTCTGCATGACGTGGTGGGTGAGGATGAACCGGTGCCGGGCCTCGACCACCGCCACTCGCAGCCCAAGCTCGACCGGGACCCCCGCCTTGCCCTTGACGATCCACTCTGTCTGGCGCTCGAACAGCGAGAAGACCTTTTCCTCGTGCGGGATCGTCTGCCCCAACAGGACCCGACGGCGGATCTGGTCGATCTGGCGCTCGGCATCGCCCACGTAGAGGTCGATCTCCGCGAAGGCGAGCTCGGACAGCGGGGTGACGATCAAGCGCACGCGGGTGTCGCGCACCCGCACCAGCAGCGCTTCGGCCTGCTCCAAGTAGGTGCGATGGGCCGCCCGCACGTCCTCCCGCTTGGCGGCGCGCTGGTCGGGGTCCTTGGCGGTGGAGTGCTTGAGCCGCTGCACTTGCCGGTAGAGCTTCTTGAACTGGCGCAGCTGGTAGGCGCTTTGGCGCCATTCCGTGATCCCGATCTCCGCGCAGAGCCCGGCGACGATCTCGATGAGCTTGCGAATCGCATCCCACAACAGGTTGATATCGGTGGGATAGTGCACGTCGGTTTCGACCACGAAGGAATCGATGCGCGCGTGCAGCGGCTCGTCGGAACATTCATTTACCAGTCGGTGCCCGGCCGCGACGACTTCCAGATTGATCCGCTCCAGCAGCTCCGGGGTAAACAGGCGCAGGTTGTCCTTGATCGTCTGAAGCTGGTCGAGGTCCTCCTCGCCGTCGGCCCAACCGGTGTGTCCGAGCATCTGCCGAATGGTCTTATGCTCGTTGGCCAACTGGTGCAACCGGTCGTCGTCGGCGTTGAGCCCCAGCCGCACCGTCCCCAGCACCAGGATCTTCCACTGTTCCATGCCCGGGCGCCCGGTGCCCGCATCCGCCTTGCCGTGGCGTCCGACCGGAACCGCTTCCTCCAAAATGGCGAAGACCCGCGCCCGCAGCTCGGGAGTGGTGTAGATGTACTGGAGTCCGCGCAGCAACTGCGGGATGTCGTCGCGGGATTTGGGGTCGAGCTCGATGGCGCCGATGTCCTGCTCGCCGAACTGCAACTGGGGGTCGATGACTTGGCGCAGGGGATTTCGCGTGACGAAGTTTATGAGGTCCTATTCGGACTCTGGGTGGCGGGGCCCTGCAACTCGGCAGGCCCGCCCGAGCGAAGCTCGAAAAAACAGCATGTTGGGAATTTCTCTCAGGCCCTTTAGAAGGAAGCCCGGTCCAAACTTCGACCTTGGGGACAGATTATAACACTTTGATTGAACGGGCGTTGATGCGTTTCTAACCAGGCACTA